>NZ_SZWJ01000018.1:0-70185 GCF_012184455.1 Caulobacter sp. SSI4214
CGGCCAAGGCCGCCCTGGTCGCCGAACTTCCCGCTCCCTACAACACCGGCGACCTGGCCAACGGCCAGAGCAAGTTCGCCCTCTGCCGCTCGTGCCATACCGCCACCGAGGGCGGTCCGGACCTGACGGGGCCGAACCTCCACGGAATCTTCGGGCGAAAGGCGGGCTCGAAGGCCGGCTACGCCTATAGCGACGCCGTCAAGAACGCCGGCTTCACTTGGGACGCCGAACATCTGGACAAGTGGCTGGCCAGTCCGCGCGAGGATCTTCCGGGCACCAAGATGACCTTCGCGGGCCTCAAGGACCCCAAGGACCGCATCGACCTGATCGCCTATCTGAAGGCCGAGACGAGCGCCAAGCCGGCGGGATAGGAGCCTTCGCCGCCGCGCGCCTGGCCCACCGGGCCGGCGCGCAAAGCGCGTTCCTTCGGAGATCTGGAAAGCGGACCGAAGCCCATGAGTCTTGACGCCTTTCCGATCGCTCGACTCTACGATCTCTTCAACGCCCGCGACCTCGAGGGCTTTCTGGCGATGCTGACGCCAGACGTCGAATGGCCCGACGAAGCCGAGGATCGCGTTCTCATCGGTCGCGACGCCATTCGGGTCTACGCGCTGGAGACCACCGCGCCGCTGATCGCCCGTTATGTCCCGATCGCCTTCCACGTCGAGGCCGATGGACGCATCGCCGCCCTGGCCAGGCAGCTGATCGCCAGCGCCGCCGACGGCTCGTTATGGTCCAGCACCCGCGTTCTGCATCGGTGGACGGTGCGCGAGAACCTCGTCGCGCGCGTCGAGATCGAGCAGAACCACCAGGACCTGACCTTCCCCGGCATAGACGCCATGCTGGCCGGCTTGATGGCGCGCCTGAACGCCGGCGATGTCGAGGGCGCCCTGGCCTATTTCGCCCCCGACGCGCGCTTCATCGACAGTTTCGAAGGCGGGGTCATCGAAAGTCGAGACGACCTTCGCGCGCATTTCGCCCATCTATTCGATACGATCCGTATAAGGATGGATCTGATCGACTACAGGATCGAGACCGACGATCGCGTGCGGATGCGCGCGCGAGTCGAGACGCGCGGCCCCGGCGGCGGACTTTGGCAGGACGACGTTATCTTAATCTGGTACCGTCTCGAACGGGGTCTGATCGTCACACAGGACGTCGACGACAGCGGTCGGGACCAAACAAGCCATGAGCAGGCTGCTGACCGTACTTGAGCAGGCCTATGAAGCCTTCAACGCGCGGGATCTGGCGCGTCTGCGGCCGCTTGTCCATCCCCAGGCGACTTGGCCCAACACCTTGGAGGACGGCTCGCTGCTGGTCGGCAAGGAGGCCGTCATGGGACATTTCGGCCGTATGTTCGCGACCATGACGCCGAACATCCACGTGATCGAGGTGATCGACGAAACGACCGACGCCCTGACCGTCGACGCCCAGTACGCGGTCGAGAGCCGCGCTGGCCAGGTCTGGTCGGACACCCGGGCTCGGCTGACCTACCACTTCCGGGACGGTCTCCTGGCCGGCATGACCATCCTGAGTGGGTTTTAGGTCAGAAGATCGGCGCAGGCGTCCAGCACCGCTTCGGCGTCGAGACGATACTTGCCGTAGAGGTCCGGCAGGTCGCCGGACTGGCCGAACGCTTCCAGGCCCAGGGCCCGCACCCTCTGGCCGCGCACCGATCCCAGCCACGACAGGGCCAGGGGCGCGCCATCGGTCAGGGTGACAAGGCCGGCGTCACGGTCGAGCGGGGCCAACAGGGCCTCGATGGTCGAGGTCCGCGTTTCCTGTCCGGTCCAGCGCGCGCGACCGGCGGCGGTCCAGTCGCGGTGCAGCACATCGGCCGAGGTGACGGCCAGCAGGCCGGCCTCCGGCATGTCCTCGGACAGCGCCTCGAACGCGGCCAAGGCCTCCGGGGCCAGGGCGCCGCTATAGACGAGGGCCAGACGCGCGCCGGGGGCCGGCGGCTTCAGCCAATAGGCCCCATCGACCACGCCCCGACGCCAGGCCTCGTCCATCCGCTCGGGTTGCGCGATCACGCGGGTGGAGAGACGCAGATAGGTCGAGGCGCCGTCCTTGGCCTGGATGCGATCGAAGGCATGGGCCATCAGCACCGCCGTCTCGTCGGCGAAGGCCGGCTCGTAGGTGTCCAGCCCCGGCTGCGCCATGCCGATGACCGGCGCGTTGATCGACTGGTGCGCGCCGCCCTCGGGCGCCAGGGTCAGGCCGGACGGCGTGGCGACCAGCAGGAAACGAGCATCCTGATAGCAGGCGTAGTTCAGCGCATCGAGGCCGCGGGCGATGAAAGGATCGTACAGCGTGCCGACCGGAAACAGGCGCTCTCCGAATAGCGGCGCGGTCAGGCCCAGGGCCGCCAGGGCGATGAACAGGTTGTTCTCGGCGATGCCCAGCTCGACGTGCTGGCCAGTCTCGGCCTTGGACCAGACCTGGGCCGACGGAATGCGGCGGCGCTTGAAGACGTCCTCGTGAGCGCGGCGCTGGAAGACGCCGCGCCGATTCACGAAGCCGCCCAGATTGGTCGACACGGTGACGTCGGGCGAGGTGGTGACGACGCGTCCAGCGAACTCGTCTTTCCGCGCGGCGATCTCGAACATCACCTTGCCGAACGCGGCCTGGGTCGACTGCTCGCCCCCGCCGGCGACCGCGATGAGCAACTCATCGGCGGTCGGGGTCGGGATGGTCGGGGCCGTGTGCTCGCGCTCGACCTCGGCGGCGAAGGGCGCGCGCGCGACGAGACCCTTCAGGGCGGTGCGCTCGGCGGCGGAGAGCCCCGACAGCGGGTCCCACTCCTCGCCCTCGACCACGCCCAGGCGTTCGCGCAGCTCGGCGATCTGGGCCGGCGTCATCAGGCCGGCATGGTTGTCCTTGTGCCCCTGGAACGGCAGGCGCAGCCCCTTGACCGTATAGGCGATGAAGAAGCGCGGCCGGTCATCCTGTCCGGCGCGCTCGAACGCTTCCAGCAGCGTCTCCAGGCAGTGGCCGCCCAGTTCGGTCATTAGCTCGGCTAGGTCCGCGTCCTTGTAGGACGCGATGAGGGCAAGGGTCTGGGGATTGGACGCCAGGTCGGCGCTCAGACGCTCGCGCCAGGCCGCCCCGCCCTGATAGGTTAGGGCCGCGAACAGGTCGTTGGGCGCGGTCTCGATCCACTCGCGCAGCGCCTCGCCGCCAGGCTTGGCGAAGGCCTCGCGCTGGCGTTTGGACCATTTCAGCGTCTCGACGGTCCAGCCGGCGGCCTCGAAGATCTCGCCATAGCGCGTGAACATCCGGTCCTGGGTGGTCGCGTCCAGGCTCTGGCGGTTGTAGTCGACGATCCACCAAGTGTTGCGGATGTCGTGCTTGCAGGCCTCGATCAGGGCTTCATAGATATTGCCCTCGTCCAGCTCGGCGTCGCCCAGCAGCGAAATCATCCGGCCCATCTTCTCGGGCTTCACCGAACCGCGCGCGGCCAGATAGTCCTGGGTCAGCGAGGCGAAGGCGGTCATGGCGACGCCCAGGCCGACCGACCCCGTCGAGAAGTCGACGCCGTCGACGTCCTTGGTGCGCGACGGATAGGACTGCGCCCCGCCCAGCGCCCTGAACCGCTTCAGGTTTTCCAGGCTCTGGCGGCCGAAGAGATGTTGGATGGCGTGGAAGACCGGGCTGGCGTGCGGCTTGACGGCCACCCGGTCCTGCGGCCGCAGCGCCTTCATGTAGAGCGCCGTCATCACCGTGGTCAGCGAGGCGCTGGACGCCTGGTGGCCGCCGACCTTCAGGCCATCGCGGCTTTCGCGCAGATGGTTGGCGTTGTGGATGGTCCACGAGGCCAGCCAGAGAATGCGCTCCTCGAGGCGGCGCAGAAGGGCGATTTCCTGCCGCTTCGCCGCCAGAGAGACATCAGCCATGCTTCCTCGCCCGGTTCGCTCGGGTGAGGTTTGCCCCTCGCCCGGCCTTTCGCGGGCTTCATACGCCTTCCGCCATGGGGTCGTCCACTCCGGCGGCGCTCCAGATCTAGAAGCGACGCCAAAGGCCCAGGGTGACGCCCTGGTCGCGGGCGGTCTCACGCCCCATGGTCGTGTCGCGCCAGCCGGCCTGGGCGCTCCAATCGCCAAATGATCTGACAACGGACAATTCCGTCTTGACCCAGCGCGCGTCGATGGACCCGCGGTCGGCGCGGCCGGCATAGGTCTGCGCCAGGAGCAGCCAACGCCTGGCCGGACGCAGCCCCAGGGTGGCGTCGAAGCGCGTCTCGTCGGCAAGACCCTGGCGCTTGAGGCGCGCGACCTGGAGATCGACGAACACCTCGCGCCTGCGCCAGACGGCCGAGCGACCGACCAGGGCGCGGGCTTCGAGATCGAGGCTCCCCTGACCGGGAGCGGCGTAGCCGGCGTTTCGGCCCGCGCCGGCCTCGGCCGCGCCGACATACAACGCCACGACCGACCGCTCGCCGCGCCAAGCGGTCCAGCGCACGCCTAGCTCGACGGGGCCCCGTCCAGAATAGGACACCCAACGGTCGTGGCCGCGCGTCACCCCGGCCTTGGCCTGGAGAGTCAGGCGCGACGTCAGGCCGCGCTCGACAAGGACCGAGAAACTCTCGTCCTCGCGCCCGTCGATATCGACGAGAACCGCGTCCGGGTCATAGCCCTGGTCGGCTGTCGTGCGCTCGTACTTGGCGATGACCTGGGCCCGCCCGGGCGCGATCGGCCAGGCGCCGGCCCTGGCCGCGCTGTTCGCCAGGCACGAAAAAGCCGCCGCGATCGCCAGGACCGCGGCGGCCTTCGAGACTGTCGAAGCGACAGCTACTCGGCGTAGCCCGGCAGCGCGCGATCCAGCTGGCGCAAAGCGCCCGGCCAGGCCAAGCCGCCGATCATGCCCATGCCCATGCCGGTCTGCCTGCGCACCTCCTCCTGTGCCGCCTCGGGCGCCAGGAGAACATTGTCGCGTCCGACCGAAAGCGCCATCACTTGCTGCGCGCACGCTCGCTCCAGGAAGAACATCCCCAACCAGCACTCGGCCGCGTTGCCGCCCACCGACAAGGTGCCGTGGTTGCGCAGCATCATCAGCTTCTTGGTCGGACCGAGATCGGCCACCAGCCGTTCTCGCTCGTCCAAGTTGAGAGCAATGCCTTCATAATCGTGATAGGCGAGCTGAGGCAAGACGATTAGCGCATGTTGCGTCAGCGGCAGCAGGCCTTCCTTGTGCGCCGACACCGCCACGCCCTGGTCGCTGTGCAGGTGCATGACGAAATGCGCGTCCTCGCGCGCGGCGTGGATGGCCGAGTGAATCGTGAAGCCCGCCGGATTGATGAAGTACGGCGTCTTGTCGACGATGTTCCCGTCCAGATCGACCTTGACCAGGCACGAGGCGGTCATCTCGCCGAAGAACATGCCATACGGGTTGATCAGGAAGTGATGATCGGGGCCTGGAATGCGGGCCGAGATATGGGTGAAGATCATGTCGTCCCACCCATGCAGGGCGACCAGCCGATAGAGGGCCGCCAGATCGACGCGCGCCTGCCATTCGGCCTCGCTGACCTTGCCCTTGAGCGAGTTTATGGGCGTAGTCCCATCGGCCATGCCGGCCTCCCATAAGTTATCGTTGTTGACTTAGCGTCGCGCCGGGCTGGCGGGGCGTCAAGGGGCGTCTTGCCAGCGGCGTCCGCGCGTCCGACGGTCCACGACGGATTCGGGGGAGTCGAGGGAATGCTGACCCTGCTGGGCGTGCTGGTGGTGGTGCTGGGCTTCGCCCTGCGCTTCAATCCGCTTCTGGTGGTGATCGCCGCCGCGATGACCGCGGGCCTGGCCGCCGGGCTGTCGCCGATCGAGGTGCTGACCGTCTTTGGCAAGGCGTTCCGGACCAATCGCTATGTCAGCGTCGCCTGGCTGGTCTTGCCGGCTGTCGGCGTTCTGGAGCGGGCGGGCCTGAAGGAACAGGCTCGGGCGACGATCCTGAGACTGAAGGCGGCCAGCGCGGGGCGGATCTTGATCGCGTACCTCGCTCTGCGCCAGCTGTCCGCCGCCCTTGGCCTGACCCAGGCGGCCGGTCAAGCCCAGACCGTGCGCCCTCTGCTGGCTCCGATGACCGAGGCCGCCGCCGAGGCCCGGGCCGGAGGAGCCCTGTCCGAAAACAGCCGTGAGCGCGTTCGGGCGATGAGCGCGGCCACCGACAATGTCGGCTTGTTCTTCGGCGAGGACATCTTCCTGGCCATCGGCTCGATCCTGCTGATCGTCGGCTTTCTGGACCAGAGCGGCCTGACCGTGGAGCCGCTAGCCCTGTCGATCTGGGCCATCCCCAGCGCCCTCGCCGCCTTCGTCGTCCATGGCGCGCGGTTGCTGCTGTTCGACCGCGGCCTCGTCAAGGACGAGGTCGGCGAATGATCGGCCTGACGTTCGTCTATCCGCTGGCCGGTCTGGTGTTCGGAGCCTTCGCGGCGCTCAGCGCCTTCGACCGCGAGAACCCGAAGCGTTTGGGAAACACCGTTTTTTGGGGCCTGTTCGCGGTTTGCTTCCTGGTGGGAGACCGTCTCGGCGATCTCGGCAATGGCGTCCTGGCCCTGGCGCTGGCCCTGATCGCGGGCGCCGGCCAGCTGGGCGTCGGCAAGCCTCGGACCACGACCAGCGAAGAGCGGGAGCGTCTGGCGCGGGTTCACGGCGCCAAGCTTTTCCTGCCCGCCCTGGTCATTCCCGTCATGGTCCTGGTCGGAGCCCTGACCCTGAAGCGTCTTTCCGTGCATGGCGCGCCGCTGGTCGATCCCAAGCAGGCGACGCTGGTCGCCCTGGTCCTGGCGTCTCTGGCCGCGACGCTGCTGGCCAAGATCCTGTTCCGCCAGCCGGCGTCGGCCCCGCTGCAGGAGGGCCGACGCCTGATGGACCTGGTCGGCTGGGCCGCGCTGCTGCCGCAGATGCTGGCCGCCCTGGGGGCGGTCTTCGCCGTCGCCGGCGTCGGCAAGACCATCGGCGACCTTGTCGCCCACGTGACCCCGGTCGACAGCCGCCTGGCCGCCGTCACCGCCTACTGCCTGGGCATGGCCGTCTTCACCATGATGATGGGCAACGCCTTCGCGGCCTTTCCCGTCCTGACCGCCGGCGTCGCCCTGCCCCTCGTCATCGGCCGTTTCCATGGCGATCCGGCCGTCGTCTGCGCCATCGGCATGTTGTCCGGCTTCTGTGGGACGCTGCTGACGCCGCTGGCGGCGAATTTCAACCTTGTGCCGGCGGCGCTGCTACAGTTGAAGGACCGCTACGCCGTGATCCGCGCTCAGGCGCCGACCGCGGCGGTGATGCTGATCGTCAACGTGGTCCTGATGAACACCCTCGCCTTCCGCCGATGAGCCTCGCCCGCCACACCGCCTCGCGGTTCGCCCGGATCGCGCTGGGCCACCTGACTCGCGAATATCCCAACAAGCTGGACCACGTGATGGGCGGCGCGGACGACGTCCGCTCGCCGCGCGCGCTGCATCCGATCTTCTACGGCAGCTTCGACTGGCACTCTTGCGTGCACGGCTTCTGGCTGCTGGCCACCCTGCTGCGCCTGCGCCCGGAAATGGCCGAGGCCGACCAGATCATCGCCCTGTTCGACGACGCCTTCACCGACGACAAGGTCGCCGTCGAGACCGCGTATCTGGCCCGTCCCGAAAGCCGAGGCTTCGAGCGCCCCTATGGCTGGGCCTGGAGCCTGATGCTGCAGGCCGAGTTGCTGCGCCACGACCGTCCCTGGGCCCGAACCCACGCGCCGCTGGCCGCCGCCTTCGCCGACCGGTTCCGCGCCTTCCTGCCGCTGGCCGACTATCCCGTGCGCGCGGGCACGCACTACAACACCGCCTTCGCCCTGGTCCTGGCCAGCGAATACGCCGACATGACGGGCGACGAGGCCCTCCGCGAGATCCTGCGGTCCCGCGCGCTCGTCTGGTACGGCCAGGACGCGGCCTGCCAGGCCTGGGAGCCGTCGGGCGACGACTTCCTCTCGCCCGCCTTGATCGAGGCCGAGGCCATGCGCCGTCTGTTGCCGCGCGAGCGGTTCGAGCTGTGGTTCCCGCGCTTCCTGCCAGACCTGGCGCGCGGCCAGCCGGCGACGCTGTTCACGCCGGCGCGGGTCAGCGATCGCAGCGACGGCAAGATCGCGCACCTGGACGGCCTGAACCTCTCTCGCGCCTGGTGCTGGCGGACCCTCGCGATCGCCCTGCCCGAGACCGATCCGGCCAAGCCCCGGGCCATCAACGCCGCCCTGAATCATCTGGCGGCGGCGATCCCTCATGTCTCCGGTGATTACATGGGCGAGCATTGGCTGGCCACCTACGCCTTGCTGGCGCTGGAAAACGGCTAGGTAAAGCTCGCCGAACGAGCTTTTCGCGCCCCGTAATGGCGAGATTTCGCGAGAATTCGCTCGCGACGAGAATGTCAGATCACTGTTTACATTGATTGACAATGCCTGGACGCCCCCACGCGTTAATGATGAATTCGCGGCCACCGCATGGGTCGTGAACAGCATGGAGTACGCGCCATGAGGGAAGCGCTCTATCAGGACATCGAGATCGCGCCGGTCGCCGACGGCTGGCAGGTGCGCCAGGCCGGAAAGGCGCTGAACAAGTTCGAGTCCGTCGAGAAGGCCTATCAGCACGCGCTGACCCTATGCGGCGAACTCTTCGAACGCGGCGTCCATTCCCGCGTCTACGAGCTGCCGGCCGCCGCCTGAACACTCCCATGATCGCCGCCAACGACATCGCCGCCGCTCGGCGGCGCCGTCTGGTCCGCCAGGGCCTGACCTCGCCGCTGATCGGCGAAATCGTCGAGGCGTTGCTGACCCTGGGCGGACAAGCCAGCGCCAGCTTGGTGGCCGACACCGTGGCCCTGCGACGCGGCGGCCGCCGGGCGTCGGCGGCCTTGGTCGCCGAACTGGCCCTGGCGCTGGAGCTGCATCGCGGCCATGCGGCGAGTTTGGACCTTCCTGAAATGATTACCGTGGGACCCAAGGGTTGGGCCCTGACCGGCCGCGCCCACCTCTTCCTGCGGCGCGGCTTGAGGAACCACGTCCGTGGTTGAGGACCGGCCGATGATTCCAAGAGGTCTGCGCGTCTATCTGGTCATCAGCGGCGTGGCCTTCGCCCTGGGCCTGCTGATCGGATTTAGCGCCCATCCCGTTTAGAGCCTTATTTTCTGCTCGAATGATTCCATTCGAGCGGATAAGGCTCTAGGGCCGTCGCCTTCCTCCAAAATGAACCGAACCTGACCGGCCGGCTCCCGACGAGTTCATGTCGGATGCGCAACATTCGCCTGGCTCACGTCGAGCAAGGAGAATGCGAGCGATGGTTACCTCGAAAAAGTTGGCGGTCGCCGCGGCCGCCGCCCTGGCTTCGTTGACCGCCCTGACGGCCGCCGCGCCGGCTTCGGCCCAGGATTGGGGATGGGGTTATCGCCCCTGGTCGGGCTATGACGCGCCCGCCTATGGCCGTCCGGCGCGCGACCTCTTCGAGCGGGAACGCCGGATCGATCAGTGGCTCCGCAACAGCCAGGACGAAGAGCGGATCGACGACTGGCGGGCCGCCCGGCTGAGGCGCGAACTGGACGGCATTCGGGGTTGGACGTTCCGGGAAGCGCGGGAACACCGCGGCTTCCTGCCTGACTACGACTTCAACCGCATTTCGGCGCGACTGGACGACCTGGCCGGCCGCATCCGCGACGCGCAGTACCAGGGTTAGAGACCGGACGGAGAACGCGGCCCGCCAGCCGATGGCGGGCCGCGAGCCGACTCTCGCCAAAGCGTCGCCGGCGTTCCCTTAGAGCGTGATAGCCGAAAGTGTGAGCGGTTTCGGCGGTTATCACGCTCTAAATGTTTGATTTAGAGCCTTATTTTTCCGCTCGAATGATTCCATTCGAGCGGATAAGGCTCTAGTCGCGATCGCCCTTCATCAGGCGCGCCTTGTCGCGCTGCCAGTCGCGCGCGGCTTCAGTCTCGCGCTTGTCGTGCAGCTTCTTGCCCTTGGCCAAGCCGATCTCCAGCTTGGCCAGCCCCTTGTCGTTCCAATAGAGCTTCAGCGGGATCATCGTGCGGCCATCGCGCTGCACCGCGCCGATCAGCTTGTCGATCTGTTTGCGATGCAGCAGCAGCTTACGATGGCGGCGCGGCTCGTGATTGAAGCGATTGGCGTGGCCGTAGGGCGGGATGTCGGCGTTGATCAGCTTGATCTCACGCCCTTCGACCGAGGCGTAGGACTCCGCGATGTTGGCCCGTCCGACGCGCAGCGACTTGACCTCGGTGCCGGTCAGCATGATGCCGGCCTCGAACGTCTCCTCGATGAAGTAGTCGTACCGGGCGCGCCGGTTCTCCGCGATCGGCTTGGTCATTCCTGAAGACCGGCCTCGCGCATGGCCGCCAGGATCGTCGGACGCACGGCTTCGGCGCAGGGCACGATCGGCAGACGGACGTCTTCTAGGCAGAGGCCCAGCTGGGCCAGGGCGAACTTGGTCGGGGCCGGCGAGGAATCCAGGAACAGCGCCTTGTGCAGCCGCACCAGGCGGTCCTGCCAGTAGAGCCCCGTCTCCCACTGCCCTTGCATGCAGGCGTTCATGAAGGCGGCGCAGGCGTCGGGCGCGACGTTCGACGTGACCGAGATCACGCCATGCCCGCCGTGCGCCATGTAACCCAGGGCGGTCGGATCATCGCCGGTCAGCATGATCCAATCGGGGCCGCACGTCAGGCGCTGCAGGCTGATGCGCGTCAGGTCGCCGGTGGCGTCCTTGATCCCGACGATATTGGGCAGCTTGGCCAGACGCGCCAGGGTGTCGTTGGAGATGTCGACGCCCGTGCGCCCGGGCACGTTGTAGACGAACACCGGCAGCTCGACCGCGTCGTTGATCGCCTTGTAGTGCTGGTACATGCCCTCCTGGCTGGGGCGATTGTAATAGGGCGTCACCACCAGACAGGCGTCGGCGCCCACGGCCTTGGCGTGGGCCGCCAGCTCGATGGCCTCGTCGGTCGAATTGCTGCCAGCGCCGGCGATCACCGGCACGCGGCCCGCCGTCGTCTTCACGCACAGCTCGACCACGCGCTTGTGCTCGTCGTGCGAGAGGGTCGAGGTTTCGCCCGTCGTGCCTACGGGCACCAGGCCGTGAACCCCGCCGGCGATCTGGCGCTCGACCAGGGCGACGAAGGCTTTTTCGTCCACCTCACCGTCGCGGAACGGCGTGACGAGGGCAGGAAGAACGCCCTTGAAGTGAGACTGGACCATGACTTGCAAATTGCCGTGAGGAAGCGCCGCGGGTGTTGCGGCAGGAGGATGGGGGCGGACAGTATGTCTCTGCCCCGCCGTTCCGCAACCGCCGGCCGGCGCGGTTCGTGGGGCAGCCCGGGATTTGATGGGGGAACCGCGCCCGGTCAAGCCCGCCAACCCGACTTTAAAACCTATTAGGGCCTGAATCGTCGCATAGGGACGGAGACGAGATTCAGGTAAAATCCGGACTTAAGAGTCTGGCGAGGAGAGCGTTTTGGTTTCAGTGCTGCGTCGTCTGCTGCTTGGAGGGGCTTGCATCGTGGCCGCGGTCGGCGTCGCGGACGCCCAGACGGCGTCGCCCTATGCGACCCCGGGCGCGACCCAACCGAGCGGCGGCCTGATCACCACGCCGCCGACGGCGGTCTCCTCGTCGCTATCCGACACCGACGCCGCCAACCTGAGAACCGCGATTTCGGCCGCCAAGCGCGGCGACGTCTCCGGCGCTCGCGCCGCGATGCAGAGCCTCGAGGATCCGATCGCGCGCAAGATCGCCCAGTGGACTCTGGTGGACAGCAACGCCGAGGCGCTGAGCTTCTTCGAATTGGACGCCGCGCGCCGGGATCTGGCCGGCTGGCCGCGTGGCGCGCGCCGTGACGCCGCCACCGAGAAGGCCCTGTCGACCTCGGGCCTGGATCCCGCCCGGATCGTCGCCTGGTTCGGCGGCGCACAGCCGGCGACGGCCGAGGGCGCCATGGCCCTGGCCAGCGCCTATCAGGCGATGAACCGGCCCCAGGACGCCACGAACCTGATCCGCCGCGTCTTCCGCGACAAGGTCTTCGAGGCCGACGCCCAGCGCGCCATGATCGCCCGCTTCGGCGCGATGCTGACGCCGGACGACTACGCCCGCCGCGCCGACATCCTGCTGTACGGTCAGCAAGGGCCGGCCGCGCGGGAAATCGTCGCCATGCTGTCCGACACCGGCCAGGCCGCCGCCAAGGTGCGCATGGCCTATCGCGCCAATTCCGCCAGCGCCAACGACCTCTACAATGGCCTGACGCCCGACCTGCAGGCTTCGCCGGGCGTGGTGTTCGAGCGCGCGGCCTATCTGCGCCGCAAGGGCATGGAGACCCTGGCCATCCCCATGGTCGCCAACTTCCCGGTTCCGCCGACCGAGGAGGCCTCCACGGCGATCTGGAAGGAGCGCAAGCAGCTGATCGTGGCGGCGCTGAAGGCCGGCGACAGCCCCGGCGCCTACGCCGCCGCCAACAACGCCCAGGCCATCGCCCCGGCGGACATCGCCGAGAGCGAGTTCTACGCCGGCTGGATCGCCCTGACCCGCTTGAAGAACCCCGACGCGGCCGCGGCTCACTTCGCCAATATCGCCGCCGTCGGCGCCTCGCCGATCACCAAGGGACGCGCCCTCTACTGGCAAGGCCGCGCGGCCGAGGCTCAGGGCGACCTGATCGCCGCCCAGGCCTTCTATGGCGAGGGCGCGCGCTACATCACCACCTTCTATGGCCAGTTGTCGGCCGAGAAGGCGGGGATCAAGGAACTGCGCCTCGACCACGACCCGCTGATCACCCAGGCCGATCGCGCCCGTTTCTATGGCCGCGAGCAGATCCGCGCCGCCCGCATCCTGGCCGACGCCGGTATCCGCGACCTGTTCAGAAGCCTGGTGCTCTATATCGACGACACCCTGCCCAACGCCGAGGAGAGCGCCCTGCTGGTCGACATGGCGCGCGGCTACGGCGATCAGGACCTGGCCATGCGCGCCGTGCGCACCGCCGCCCAGCGCGGCATCATCCTGCCCGAGCGGGGGTATCCGCTGCTGGACCACCACTTCACGCCGGGCCCGGGCGCGGCCGAGACGGCCTTCGTCTATTCGATCTCGCGCCAGGAGAGCAATTTCGATCCCGCCGCGCGCTCGGCCGTCGGCGCGCGCGGCATGATGCAGCTGATGCCGGCCACCGCCGCCATCGTCGCCCGCAAGCTGGGTGAGCCCCACAGCGTCGAGCGTCTGTCCGAGGCCTCGTACAACATGCGCCTGGGCTCGGTTTACCTCGGCGACATGATCAACAGCTTCAGCGGCTCGTACATCATGGCCTCGGCCGCCTACAACGCCGGCCCGGGTCGTCCGGCCCAGTGGGCGGGCCTCTGCGGCGACCCGCGCGGCGCGGCCACCGACCCGCTGGACTTCATCGAGTGCATTCCGTTCTCCGAGACCCGCAACTACGTGATGCGGACCATGGAGACGACCATGGTGTACCGCGCGCGCCTGAATGGCGGCGTCGCGCCGCTGACCCTGTCGCAGGATCTCAAGCGCGGCGGCTACGTCTATTCACCCACGGTCGCGGCCGCCTATACGCCGACGGCCCAGCCCTAGAGCGTGATAGCCGAAAGTGTGAGCGGTTTCGGCGGTTATCACGCTCTAAATGTTTGATTTGGGGCCTTATTTTCCGCTCGAACGATTCCATTCGAGCGGATAAGGCCCTAAAGGCGTTTGGCCGCCAGCAACGGCCCGGCCGGCGTCTCGACAAGCTCGCCGTCGAGACGGAAGACCTGACCGAGAACGTCGCGCGACAGCGCTTCGCGCGGCGGCCCTTCCGCGACGATGCGGCCATGGTCGACGACGACGATCCGATCGCAGGCGCGCGCCGCCAGGCCCAGGTCGTGGAGGGTCACGACCACCGCCGCGCCCCGGTCGGCCTCGGCGCGCAGCAGATCGAGCGTCAACAACTGAGCGTCCGGATCCAGTCCCGCCACGGGCTCGTCGGCGACCAGCAGCGGCGCGCGGGTCGCCAGCAAGCGCGCCAGCAGCACGCGGGCCCGCTCTCCGCCAGACATGTCCAGCACCCCGCGATCGGCCAGCGCTCCGCCGCCCACGCGCGCCAAGCAGTCCAAGGCCAGGGCGTCTGCCGCGTCGTCGGCCAAGTCGCTCGCGCCCAGGGCGGCGACCATGCGGGCCGGCAGGTTCCAGGCGAGGCGGCGATCCTGCGGCAGATAGCCGACCAGGCGCGCGCGCTGTTCGGCCGCCAGCGCGCCCACGGGCCGGTCCGACAGACGCGCCTCGCCCGCATCGAGAGTCAGCAAGCCCAGGCCCGCGCGCAGCAGGCTGGTCTTGCCGGCGCCATTGGGACCGACGACGCCCACCACCTCGCCGGCGACGACCGTCAGGGAGGCTTGCTCCAGCACCGCGCGGCGGCCATGGCGCGCGGTAAGACCGGTCAGGGACCAGGGCGCGCTCACGACCGCCAGCTCCGCGAAGCGCGCCAGGCCAGAAGAGCGAAGGCCGGCGCGCCGAACAGGGCCGTCACCACGCCGAGCTTCAGCTCCTGCTCGGTCGGGATCAGGCGGGCGGCCAGATCGGCCAGCACCAGCAGCAGCGCGCCGGCGAGCGCCGAGGGCCAGAGGAGACGCTTGGGATCGTCGCGGACCAGGGCCCGGACCAGGTGCGGCGCGGCCAGCCCGACGAAGCCGATGACCCCGGCCGCCGCCACGGCGGCGCCGGTCAGGAGGGCCGAGCCCGCCACCGCGAACACCCGCAGGCGGGTCATCGGCAGGCCCGAGAGGCGCGCGGCCTCCTCGCCCAGGGTCAGCATCCGCAGGCCCCGGCCAGCGCGCAGACACAGGACCGCGCCGAGCGCCATCGGAACCACGGCGCGCGCCGCGTCGATCCAGTCGCGGTTCTGCACCGAGCCCATCAGCCAGGCCATGATCTCGGCCGTCGCCACCGGCGAGGGCGACAGGTTGAACACCAGCGCCGTCAGAGCGCCGCCGAACGCCGACAGGGCCACGCCGAACAGGATCAGCGCCTCGGGTTCCCGAAACCGCGCGGCCAGGGCCACGACCATGCCGCCCGCCAGCAGCGCGCCGACCAGGGCCGAGAGCTCGATCGCGCCCGGCGCGGCCGCCAATCCCGAAGCGATCGCGACCGCCGCGCCCAGGCCCGACAGCGCCGAAACGCCGAGGACGCCCGGATCGGCCAGCGGATTGCGCAACAGGCCCTGCATGGTCGCTCCCGACAGTCCCAGGGCTCCGCCCACCAGAATGGCGACGGCGACGCGCGGCGCGCGGATGCTCCACAGCACCTCGCCCGGCGGGCTGGCGGGATGGCTCAGCGCTTGGCCGTATTGCGCCAGGGAGAGCGGAGTCTCGCCCAGCGACACCGCCAGCGCCGCCGCGCCAACCAGGAGCAGCAGCATCAAGAGACACAGTCGGAGCAGGCTCATCGGCTGGACCGCGCCAGCATCGCGCTGCCCTCGGCCGCGAACCAGCCGGGACAACCGACCACCGATGCCGGCAGCGAGGCGACCGTGCGTCCCGCCAGCGCCTGGCGCAGCGCCGCGTGCCGCCCCGGCCCCCAGCGGTCGGATCCGGCCTTGATCAGGTCGAACAGGCCCAGCACCACCGCCGCCGGCGGCTCCATGACCATCCGCTCCAGGGACACCGGCGCGAAGGAAGGCGTCTTGGCGGCGTTCGAATAGCCCGCCGCCTTCAGCATCGCATCGATCAGGGTGCCGGAGCCCGAGGTATAGCCGCCCGGCGTCAGGTAAAGCGCCGGCCTGCCCTTCCCCGCCCCGGCCGACCGGACCAGTTGGGCGTCAATCCGCGCCACCAGCGCCTCGCCTTGCGGCCGACGGTCCAGGGCGGCGGCCACCTTGCGGACATTGGCGCGGACGCCGTCGAAGTCGGCCGCGTCGTCCAGCGCCACCGTGGTCACGCCCTTCTTCCGCAGGCCGTTGGAGAGGCGCGCGTCGCCGCCCCACAGCCGCACCACCACGTCGGGCCGCGCGGCGACCAGGCTCTCGAAGGTCGCGCGACGAAGCGGCAGGCCCTTGGCCTCCGCGCGCATGTAGCTGTCAGAGGCGACGGCGCGATAGGAAAGGCCGACGATGCTGTCACGCGGCGCCAGGGCCAGCACGTACTGGTCGGCGCACGAATCCAGCGACATCACGCGCGGCGCGGCGACGGCGACGGCCGGCGCGAGCGAAACCGCCGCCAGAAGCGCGCACAAGGCCTTGGCGGCGTTCATGAATCAGTCCGTGACCAGGCCGTGCAGCAAGCCGTCCAGCATCACCTTCATCAGTTGGTCGGGGTTCGACCAACCGCGCGAGGGCTTGGTGATCAGCAGCGAGACCAGGCCGTGGCAGCCGCTCCACAGCACCTCGGCCGCCTCGACCGGCGAGCCCGAACGCAGCCGACCCCGCGCGGCGATATCATGCACCGGCTCGCTGAACTTCTCGAAGCAGCGATCGCCCAGCGCCAGGACGTCGGCGATCTTGTCGGGCGAGATCTGGTCGCCGCCGCCGCAGAACACCAGTTGGTAGGTGTTGGGGTTGTCGAGGGCGAATTTCATATAGGCCTCAAGCATCAGCCGCACGCGGGCGACCGGATCCACGGGGCGGGAGGCGATCTGGGTGTTCAGGTCCAGCAAACGCTCGATCGCGCCGCTGGAGATCTCCATCAGGATCTGGTCCTTGTCGCGGAAGTGCATGTAGAGCGCCGTCGACGACACGCCGACCGCGTCGGCGATCTTGCGGATCGTCGCGCCGGCGTAACCCTCGGCGATGAAGATCTTCTCGGCCGCGGCCAGGATCTCTCCCCGGCGCATGTGCCCGTCGCCCTTGGGCTTTCTGGCCGATTTTTGAGGCTTCTTCAGAACGACCGTCACGGACTTGGCTTCCCCTCGCTGTCCCCGAAGGAACACTAAACGGGAATCACTCAGCCGTCGCAAGAACGTGCGTTCCAGGAGAATATCGGAAGCGCCCCGCCGAAAATTCGCTCCGAGATTGATATTTTTCTATTTGACACTTTCAGGTTGAGATTCCGTTATCCGCTGCGTTGAGGCGAGCAAGCGTATCGGGGGCTTCCGTTGCCGCGCGAGGAAAGACGACTTGACCCGGCGTTCGCGCCGGAAAGCCACCCCATGTCCGCGACGGAGTCGATGTCCGACGAGGCCATCGGAACTCTGGCCGTCGACCGCGACGGCGCCCACCGGACGCTGTCGAGGACGCAGGCGTTCGTGGTGACGCTGGCGGGTCTGCTGGCCGCGATTGGCGTGGCGCTGGACCCCGTCCTCGCGGGCGTCGCCATCCACCACGGCTTCTTCACGATCTTTCTGGTCGGCGGGCTGACGCGTCTGGCCGCCGCCTGTACGCCCTTGAGGCCCGAGCGCGCTCCGCCTCTCGTCGACGCCGAACTACCCGCCTACACCCTGATCGCGCCGCTCTATCGCGAGGCCGAGGTCGTGGCCGAACTGGTCGAGCACCTTTCGGCCCTCGACTATCCCAGCGATCGCCTGCAGGCGCTGATCGTGCTGGAGGCCGACGACGAGGTCACGCGGGCGGCGGTCAGGGCCATCGCCCTGCCCGCCTTCGTCCAGGTGCTGATCGCGCCGCCCGGCGCGCCGAAGACCAAGCCGCGCGCCTGCAACTACGCGCTGGAGCGAGCGCGCGGCGAGCTGGTGGTCATCTACGACGCCGAGGACATGCCCGACGCCGGGCAGCTGCGCGAGGCCGCCGCCCGCTTCGCCGCCTCGGATGCGCGCCTGGCCTGTCTGCAGGCGCCGCTGCGGATCGAGGCGCCGGCGTTCCCTCTGTTCCTGCCTTCGCAGTTTCGGCTGGAATACGCCGCCCATTTCGAGGTTCTGCTGCCGGCCCTGGCGCGTTGGGGACTGGTGTTCCCGCTGGGCGGCACCAGCAATCACTTCAACGGTATTATGTATCAAACACACCAAGCCATCCGCTGACCCAAAGGGGGCGCGGGGGTAAATTATCGGCATGGCCCGACAGACGACAGAGACCTATCAGCACGCGATTTCCGCCCTGCTGTTCCGACGCGGCGAGATGCTGGAGGAACTGGCGGTGATCCGCGAGCAACAGGCCCGCATCGCCAACGACCTAGACGCTTTGGACCGGACGCTAGAGACCCTAGGCTATCAGGGCGACGTACAGCTAACCGCCCGCGTCCCTCGCGTGGTCCTGTTCTACCGAGGAGAGCTGAGACAGTACCTCATCGCCCAGCTACGCGACCACGGCCCCCGCACGTCCCGCCAAATGGCCGAAGCCCTGGCCAAGGAGGAAGGCAAGGAGATCGCAGACCGCCGCATGTTGACCGACATCGTCAAGCGCATGGGGAAGGCCCTGCGCCTTATGGCGGATGCGGGGATCGTCGCCAGGACGGCGGATAAGATCAGCGGGGAGTACGTTTGGCGGCTCAACTCGCCCGCATAAGGCTTTCTTTATGCGTAAATATTTTTAACCAGGCGCCTTTACGCGCCCTTGGCGGGCGCCTTATGCCTTTTTCTTGTCACGGGGGGCGATTCTAACGATTCGCCTTCGGGGGGCTGTACTGACCTGGCCGTCGGTACAGTTCGCAGTCGCTAAAGGTGGCGGCACACGGGGCAGGTCGGGTGAAAACTCGGCCTGCCTTTTCGTTTGACGGCTTCGTCAACGACGATGGTGATACATATCACGTTGAATCGCGTCAACAGCCTTGCGATTCCGGCGAGGGTTTTGCGTCGAAAAACGCAACGAAGATTCCTCCATTTTCCTGTGGAAATTTCACGTGAAAATGTTGGCGATTTTTACGCCGCACTACGCTGCCAGTAGCCCTTCCACTGGCGCGACACCGGCGCGGCCATAGCCGCATCCACGATCATGACAAACTGCCCGCCGTTGGACGTGCGGCGGAAGTCCTCGCGCCACGCCATTTCGCGGGCGTAGGCCGACAGGTACTTGCCCGCGATCTTGTGGTGGATACCGGCCTCGGCGCGGCGGATGCGGCTGAAGAAGCTTTCAGCCCAGTTCGTGCAAGCGCCGTCCAGCGAGTAAGCCTCGCTGTGATTGATACGGCGGGTGGCGAACTTGGCGGTCAGGTTATCCCAATGCGTCGCCTCGTCGGCGTGAACGGTGGCGCCCGCCTCGACGTTGGCGGCGACCAGGGCCACGCCTTCGCGCTCCGCCTTGGCGACGAACGGCAGGGTGCGGCCACCGCGCTCGCGGATCACGACGACGACCTGGCGCTTGCCGCTCTGGTTTTCCGACAGGCGACGGTCGCGGCGGTTTTCCTTTTCGTTGGCGGGCTTCACGTAGCCGCCGAAGTACGCGCCATCCACTTCGACTTCGCCCGACAGCTTGGCCTCGTCGCGGGCCTTGGCCATCGCTTCGCGCAGCTTGTGGGTCAGGACAAAGGCCGTCTTGTACTGGCAATCCAGGTCACGCGAGAGCTGGAGGGCGCTGTGGCCCTTGGCCCCGTTCGTGAAGATTGCGATAGCCGCCAAGATGTCGCGCAGGCTCATCTTGCGGCTGGCGAAGATCGTCCCGCTGGTCAGGCTGAATTGGGCGTTGCAGCCCTTGCACTTGAAGATCCGGCGAGCCTTGAACGTATAAACCGCCGTACAGCCGCACTTGCCGCAATAGGGCTCGCCGCCGTTGTCATCCCAACGGATCGCCTTGAAGGTCTCAAACGCCTCATCTTCCGACAGGCGCATGACCTTGGACAGCGAAAGCGTCCTGGCAGCGGCTGAAAGGAGGAAGTGTTGCGACACAAGTCATATCCGTCTGTTTGACAAACAGATATGTATGATATTGAGCCGACACTTGCAATAGCAAAAGCGACGGATATGTATGGTTTCAGGTGAATCGGTCTGGAGGCCGTTATGGCTGGAACTAGCGACGAATGGGCCGATAAGGCCAAACGTTACCTAAAAGCGGAAATGACGCGCGCCGGGGTCAAGAACGCCGAACTTGCGCGCCGCCTTACCGAGATGGGCTTGCCGGAAACCGAAGGCGGTGTTCAGGTCAAGATCAACCGAGGGGCGTTTCCAGCATGGTTTCTATTGGCCGCACTTACCGCGCTTGGGTGTTCGTCGCTGCGCTTGGATTGATTGCTGTAACAAGTGGGTTACAAGCCCAAGCTGAGCAGACACAGACCAATCAGCGCCAAAAATCCAATTCCAGCACCTACCCAGCCCAGCCATCTGCGCCGGTGTCCGCTCCAATCAACGCTGTACGACGGACCCCAATATATAAGCCAGATTGCAAGAGCCCCAGAGATAGTAACGAGTACGCCTTGTGCGTAAGCGTTAAGTCCCTTGAATCTGCAAATCACCAAGTGATGCTTGGGTGGTTGCAGTTCATTGGCCTTGTCATCACAGTTAGCTTTACGGCCTATAGTTTGAATATTGCCAAACGTGCTTTGATGAATGTCGAGCGCGCATGGCTTCATGTATGCCGTTACGAAGGAAATATGATAGCTGGAAAGTTTGTCGTTCAGCCGGTTTGGCAGAATAGCGGGTCCACACCAGCCACCAAGACTGTCTTTAGATGTGCGTGGAAAAGTTTTGAAGCGCCACTTACTAGCCACTACACTTTCCCCGACCTTGATAGTTCCGGAAACGAAACTAGCAAATTCTCCGACTACGCTATTTCCATGATTGGTCCAGGAGCGGAAACCTTCGCCACAGGTATAGCAATAGAGCCGCATTTTATTAGTGAAATATCCAGTGGCAATTGCCACATCTACATTTGGGGATGGGCAGAGTATAACGATGTTCTGTTTAGGCCGCGTCACAGAACAGAGTTTGCCGTCAAGCTTGAGGCGGTCCCCGATCCCAATCCCGAAAATCCCGGCCGTGTTGCAATGCGCTTCATTCACCACTGGGAGCACAACGGAGTTGACAGCGATTGCCTGAAGCGAACCGACAAGTGGCCTGGAAATCCAGCAAAATCCCAAGATTGATATCACTTCAGGTCTCTCCCTTGAGACCCGGCATCACCAGCAAACCCGGCGTTTTCGCCGTAGGTGTGTTTGCTACATAATACCGCACTTCAAGACGGCCGCCTTGCGGGAAATCGGCGCCTGGGATCCCTACAACGTCACCGAGGACGCGGATGTCGGGTTTCGCCTGGCGGCGGCCGGCTATCGCCTGGGCGTCATCCAGCGGCCCACCTGGGAAACCGCGCCGACCACCTGGGGCCAATGGTTTCCGCAGCGGGCGCGCTGGATCAAGGGTCACATGCAGACCCTGGCGGTGCATGGACGCGGCCTTGTCGCGCGCCAGCCGCGCAACGCGCTGTCGATGGTTCTCACCCTGGCCCAGTCGGTCGCCTCGTCGCACCTGCATGGGCCGGTGATGGGCGCCGCCATCATCATGGCCATGGCCGACTACCTGCCGGACGGGACCTTCAGCTTTCCGGTGTGGGACCTGATGCTCTACGTCCTGGGCTGGGGTTCCGCCGCGATCGCCGGCGCGCGTGGGATGCTGCGGGCCGGCGCCCAGCCCAAGTCGCTGCACCTGTTCGGCATGGCCGGTTATTGGATCCTGCAGAGCGTCGCGGCCGGCAAGGCCCTGCACCAGTTCGTCACCGCGCCGCACCACTGGGACAAGACCCTTCACGCCCCGCGCTCTGGACGCATGAGGCCCTAAAACGGTATGGGCGAACGATGGCTCCGAAGATCGCTCCCGCCCCCCTTGTCATGCGCACCACCGGCTGGGCGGACTACGCCCTGCTGGACAGCGGTCACGGCAAGAAGCTGGAGCGCTACGGCCGCTACACCGTCGTGCGGCCCGAACCGCAGTGCTTCTGGGAGCCGCGTCTCGCGACCAAGGTCTGGGAGAACGCCGACGCGGTCTTCGACCCGACCGACGAGGACGAGGCCGGTCGCTGGCGCTTCAAGGGCAAGCCGATCGAGAAGTTCGATCTGGCCTGGGGCGCGGCCAGGTTCCACGGCCAGTTCACGCCCTTCCGGCACCTGGCCTTCTTCCCCGAGCAGGCCGCCAACTGGGCCTGGCAGGACGAGCGGGTCCGGGCGCTTGCCGGCGCGTCAGGTCCTCAGCCCAAGGTCTTGAACCTGTTCGGCTATACGGGCGTGGCCTCGCTGGTCTGCGCCGCCGCCGGCGCGGCCGTCACCCACGTCGACGCCTCCAAGAAATCGGTCGGCTTCGCCCGCGAGAACGCCGCCTTCGCGGGCCTCGCCGACAAGCCGATCCGCTGGATCGTCGAGGACGCCCGCAGGTTCGTGGCCCGCGAGGTGCGGCGCGGCAACAAGTACGACGGCATCATCCTGGACCCGCCCAAGTTCGGACGCGGCGCCGACGGCGAGGTCTGGCGACTGTTCGAGGACCTAGCGGCCCTGACCAAGGACTGCGCGGCGCTGCTGTCGGACGACGCCTCGTTCCTGTTGATGAACGCCTATGCGGCCCGCGTCTCCGGCGCGGCGATGTCGGGCCTGCTGGCCCAGGAACTGCAAGGCCGGGGCGGCGTCATCGACTGGGGCGAACTGGCGCTGGTCGAGGAAAAGGGCGACCGCCAGATCGGCCTGTCCTTCTTCGCCCGCTGGTCGTCGGAAGGGTAACGGCGATGAACACCAAGACCGTCACCTCCCTGACCAACAACACGGTCAAGGCCGTCCGCGCCCTGCACATGCGCAAGGAGCGCGAGGAAAGCGGCCTCTTCCTGGCCGAGGGGCTGAAGATCGTCATCGAGGCGATCGATTGCGGCCACGCGCCCAAGATCGTCATGTACGGCCCCGACGCCGCCGACCATCCGATGCTGAGGAAGGCCGTCGCCGCGTGCCTGAAGGCCGGCGGCGAAGTCATTGAGGTCAATCGGGAAATCCTGGAGAAGGTCTCGCGCCGCGACAACCCGCAGGCCGTGGTCGCCGTCTTCAAGCAGGTCTTCACGCCGCTGTCGGCGATCGTGCCCGAGAGCGCGCCGTGCTGGGTGGCCATGCAGGCCGTCCGCGATCCCGGCAACCTCGGCACCGTGATCCGCACCGCCGACGCGGCCGGCTGCGGCGGGGTGATCCTGGTCGGCGACTGCGTCGATCCCTACTCGGTCGAGGGCGTGCGGGCGACCATGGGCTCGATCTTCGCCGTGAAGATCGCCAAGGCCACCATCCCCGAGTTCCTCGCCTGGCGCGAGACCTGGCCCGGCAGCGTGGTGGGCACGCTCCTGACCGCCACGGTCGACCACAAGTCCGCCGACTATGTGAAGCCGTCGCTGATCCTGATGGGCAACGAACAACAGGGCCTGCCGCCCGAGCTGGCGGCGGCGTGCGACGTGAACGTGAAGATCCCGATGCGCGGGCGGGCGGACAGCCTGAACCTGTCGGTGGCGACCGGGATCATGATCTATACGGTGACGGGGTAGACGGATCGCAGATCCTCCCCCGCGACGCGGGGGAGGTGGCCCAGAGGGCCGGAGGGGGCTAACGGGGCGGGTGGCCAGCTTGCCCCCTCAGCCGGCTCCGCCGGCAGCTCCCCCGCATCGCGGGGGAGCATCTGATGAGATGATCACGTCCCCCTCGGCTTCGCCCGCGTCACCGGCGCGGCGTTGGCCGGATCGTCCGGCCACACGTGCCTCGGATACCGCCCCTTCATCTCGACCTTCACCTCGCGCCAGGAGCCTTTCCAGAAGCCCGGCAGGTCCTTGGTGATCTGGATCGGGCGGTGGGCGGGCGAGAGCAAGGCGAGCGTCAGCGGCACCTTACCGCCGGCGACGCTGGGATGCTCGGCGAGACCGTAGAGCTCCCCAACCCGCACCTCGACGCGGGGTCCGCCCTCGGCGGCGTAGTCGATGGCGAAGGTGTTGCCCGTCGGCGCCTCGAACCGCGCGGGCAGCAGGGCGTCCATTTTTCGCTGCAGGTCCCAGGGCGCCAGGGTCTTGAGCGCGTCGTGCAGGGTCCCCTCGTCCAGGCTGGAGAGCGAGGAACGTCCGGCCAGCAGCGGCTCCAGCCATTCGTCGAGCCGCGCGATCAGAGTCGCTTCGGAGAGGTCGGGCCAGTCCTCGCCATCGACGGCGCGCAGGAAGGCGACGCGATCCAGCAGCGCCCTGCCCCGCTCGCCCAGGCGCAGGGCCGACAGACCCTCGGCGCGGACCTGGTCCATCAGCGCGCCGACGATCATCGCCGGGTCCGGGTTCTCGATGAGGCGCTCTTCGAGGACGAGCTTGCCCAGGCGCAGCAGCCGCTTGGCGCGCACCTTGCCCCCGGCGGTCTCCAGGCGGTCCTCGGCCACGAGGCGGCCGGCGAAGGCCTCGCGAAGGTCCGCCTCGTCGACGGCGGCGGCCAGAAGGATGCGGTCGCGGCTGTCGCCGCCACCCAGCTCGCCAACCGCCAGCCAGGCTTCGCGGGCCAGCGGATCGGTCGGCTCCAGATAGACTCCGCGCCCGCCGGCCAGTTGAAACTCGCCGGGCTTGCCGCGCGCCTTGGCGACCCGCTCGGGATAGGCCTCGGCCAGCATCAGGCCGATCTCGAGTTCGGGCGCCTTGGACGGCTTGCCGGCCGCGCGGCTCCAGCGCTCGACCAGGGCCATGGCGTCGCGGCTCCGGGGCGAGCGGTCGCGATGCAGGGTCTCCAACCGGCGGCGGAGGTCGACGTCCCTGCCGCCCAGTCCCTGCTCGGTGAGCACGGCGGCGATCTCGGCCGCTTCGCGCGCCTGGCCCGAGGCGGCGGCGCGGACCACCATGTGCGCGAGGCGCGGCGGCAGCGGCATGTCGGCCAGGGCCTTGCCGTGGGCGGTCAGATCCCCCTGCCCGTCCAGCGCCTGGATGCGGGTCAGCAGGGTTCGCGCCTCGGCGAAGGCGGCGGCCGGCGGCGGGTCCAGGAAGGTCAAGCCCGACGGATCGCGCGCGCCCCAGCGGGCCAGATCCAGGGCCAGGCGCGAGAGATCCGCCTCCAGGATCTCCGGCCGCGCGAAGGGCGGCAGCGCGCGGGTCTCCGGCTCGTCCCACCGGCGGTAGCAGACGCCAGGCTCGGTGCGCCCCGCGCGGCCTCGCCGCTGGTCGGCGGCGGCGCGGCTGACCCGGACGGTTTCCAGCCGCGTGATGCCGCTGGCCGGGTCATAGCGCGGCACACGGACCAGGCCCGCGTCGATCACCACGCGCACGCCTTCGATGGTCAGGCTGGTTTCGGCGATCGAGGTGGCCAGCACCACCTTGCGACGCCCGGCGGGCGACGGCGAGATAGCGCGGTCCTGGGCGGCCGGCTCCAAGGCCCCGTACAGCGGCGTCACGTCGACGTCCGGTCGGCGCAGCCGCTCGTTCAGCCAGCTCTCGGCGCGGCGAATCTCGCCCTGGCCCGGCAGGAAGACCAGGATCGATCCCGTCTCCTCGGCCAAGGCCCGCTCGACGGCGCGGCCGACCCGCTCCTCAAGCCGCTGGCGCTCATCGCGGCCGAGATAGCGGGTGTCGACCGGGAACATCCGCCCCTGGCTCTCGACCACCGGCGCGTCGTTCAGCAGGGCCGAGATTCGGGCGCCGTCCAGGGTCGCCGACATGATCAGCAAGCGCAGGTCGTCGCGCAGCACCCCTTGCGCGTCGCGGGCGAAGGCCAGGCCCAGATCGGCGTCCAGACTGCGCTCGTGGAACTCGTCGAACAGCACGGCGGCGACGCCGTCCAGGCCCGGGTCGTCGAGAATCATCCGGGTGAAGACGCCTTCCGTGACCACCTCGATGCGCGTGCGGGCCGAAACCTTGGACTGCAGGCGCACGCGGAAACCGACCGTCTCCCCCACCGATTCACCCAGATTGGCGGCCATCCGAGACGCGGCCGCCCGAGCGGCCAGCCGGCGGGGCTCCAGCACGATGATCTTGCGCCCCTCGACCCACGGCGCATCCAGGAGCGCCAAGGGAACGGCCGTCGTCTTGCCCGCGCCAGGCGGCGCGACGAGAACGGCGGTCTCCCGTTCGGCGAGGGCGCCTTTCAGCGCCGGAAGGGCCTCGAAAATGGGCAACATCGCGCCCGCTTTAACGTCCGACGCCCACCTCGCCAAGCATCGCTGGACTAGCCAGGCGCGCGGAGAACATTTACGCGCATCCACCGCTCGACCTTGACCCCATGCTCATAAAAGGGTCACGGTCCGCAAAATTTTCCAAAGGCGACCCCAGGGGGAGTCTTGCCTATCCAGGAGGAACTATGTGGCGCGTAAAATCGCTTGATGCGATCCTAGCGACGGCCGAGAAAAAATCCCTTCATCGCTCGCTAGGTCCCATCCAGTTGACGCTGCTGGGGATCGGCGCGGTGATCGGTACGGGCATCTTCGTTCTGACCGCCACCGCCGCTCAAAAGGCCGGCCCGGGCATGATGATCTCGTTCATCATCGCCGGCCTGGTCTGCGCGGTCGCCGCGCTCTGCTACTCCGAACTGGCCTCGATGGTTCCGGTCGCCGGCTCGGCCTACACCTATTCCTACGCGGTCATGGGCGAGGTGGTCGCCTGGCTGGTGGGCTGGGCTCTGATCCTGGAATACGCCCTGGGCGCCAGCGCCGTGGCGGTCGGCTGGTCCGGGCACATCGTCGGGTTCCTCGACGCGGTCGGGATCCACATACCCCATGCCTTGACCGTGGGTCCGAAGCTGTCGATCGGCGGCTTCATCCAAGGCGGCGAGGTCGGCGGCGTCGTGAACCTGCCCGCCGTGGTGATCACCGCGGTCGTCACCGCCCTGCTGATCCTGGGCACCAAGGAAAGCGCCAATTTCAACGCGCTGCTGGTGGCCGTGAAGGTCACCGCGCTGACGCTGTTCGTGGTCCTGACCCTGCCCATCGCGCTGGGACACGGCGCGAACTTCCACCCCTTCACCCCGCGCGGCTGGGGTAATCCCCTGGGCTCGTCGGGGACGGGCGTGCTGGGCGCGGCCGCCTCGATCTTCTTCGCCTATGTCGGTTTCGACGCGGTCTCGACCGCGGCCGAGGAAACCAAGAACCCGCAACGCAACGTTCCCATCGGCCTGATCGCCAGCCTGCTGATCTGCACGATCTTCTACCTGCTGGTGGCCGGCGGCGTGATCGGCTCGTTCGGCGCCCAGCCGCTGATCGACCCGGCGACGGGCCAGCCCTTCGCCGACGGCTCGCCGGCGCTGTACGCCAGCGCCGCCTGCACCAGCGCCCACGCGCCCCTGGTCTGCTCGAAGGAAGCCCTGGCCCACGTGCTGCGCGAAGTCGGCCATCCGCTCGCCGGCTATATGGTCGGCCTGGCGGCGACGATCGCCTTGCCCTCCGTCGTGCTGCTGATGATGTACGGCCAGACCCGCATCTTCTTCGTGATGGCCCGCGACGGCCTGCTGCCCAAGGGCCTCAGCGCCGTGCACGCCAAGTTCAAGACGCCGTGGATCATCACCCTGATCACGGGCGTCGCGGTGGCGATCGCCGCGGCCTTCCTGCCCGTCGGACAGCTGGCGGACTATTCCAACTCCGGCACGCTGTTCGCCTTCGCGGCGGTGTCGCTGGGCGTGATGATCCTGCGCCTGACCGACAAGAGCCGCCCGCGTCCGTTCCGCACGCCGCTGCTGTTCGTCGTGGCCCCGCTGTCGATCATCGGCTGCGTGGTCCTGTTCCTCAGCCTCGGCAAGGAATCCAAGACGGTGTTCTACGTCTGGACCGCGATCGGCCTGGTTTTCTACTTCGCCTATGGCTTCTGGAAGTCGAACGTGCGCCTCGGCGTCGTCGACGTGCCGGAACTGGCCGCGGACGCGCCGCCCACGGGCGTCGCCCCGATGCCGGGCGCTCCGGCCCCGGGCTCGAAGGAAGAGCGTTCTTGATCTCCAGCCGATAGGCTTTAGGTCATGGAGGGCGGGCGCTTCGGCTCCCGCCCTTTTCGTTTTGGAGGCCTCTCCGATGACCATGCCCATCGCCGCCATGATCGCGCCGGTCACGCCGCTGCAGCAGAACTGCACGATCGTCTGGTGCACCAAGACGATGAAGGCCGCGATCATCGATCCGGGCGGCGAGGTCGATCGGCTGGTCAAGGCCCTCGCCGAGAAGGGCCTGACACTGGAAAAGATCTGGATCACCCACGGCCACATGGACCACGCGGGCGGCGCGGCCGAGCTCAAGGTCCGCACCGGCGCGCCGATCGAGGGCCCGCATGAGGACGACCAGTTCTGGATCGACCGCATCCAGCAGTCCGGCGAGATGTACGGCATTCCCGAGGCCCGCGTCTTCGTCCCCGACCGCTGGCTGAAGGACGGCGACAAGGTCACCCTGGGCGAGACCGAGTTCGAGGTCTTCCACTGCCCGGGTCATACGCCCGGCCACGTCGTGTTCTTCCATCGCGAGACCAAGTTCGCCCAGGTCGGCGACGTGCTGTTCCAGGGCTCGATCGGCCGCACCGACTTCCCGCTGGGCAACCACCAGGACCTGATCGACTCGATCACCCAGAAGCTGTGGCCCCTAGGGGGCGACGTGCGCTTCGTGCCCGGCCACGGCGGCATGTCCAGCTTCGCCGCCGAGCGCGCCAACAACCCCTTCGTCGGCGATCGCGTGATCGCGGCGATGAAGGCGCAGGGCGCGGCCTATCAGACGCCCCAGAACCACTCCCCGGGGTGAGCCACGGCGATGCGACACTGGATCGCACGCGGGTTGCGTCGCTGTTTCAGGCGTGAAATCTGAAGGTGACGGGGCCGTGACAGGAAAGTTCACATGGAAAATCTCCAGACCACCGCCCAGACCGATCTCGACGCCTCGCGGGGGGCCGCCCCGCGCATCCTGATCGTCGATGACGATCCGGGCATTCGCGACGTGGTGTCCGACTTCCTCGGCCGCCACGGCTATGCCGTCGAGACCGCCCAGGACGGCCGCACGATGGAACAGGCCCTGGCGCGCGGCCCGATCGATCTCATCGTTCTCGACGTCATGCTGCCCGGCGAGGACGGCCTGGCCATCTGTCGGCGCCTGTCGTCGGCCGGCGATGGCCCCGCCATCATCATGCTGTCGGCCATGGGCGAGGAGACGGACCGTATCGTCGGGCTGGAGCTCGGCGCCGACGACTACCTGCCCAAGCCCTGCAATCCTCGCGAGCTTCTGGCTCGCATCCGCGCCGTGCTGCGCCGACGCCAGGAGCCCCGCGCCGCCGACGACGCCATGGGCGCGGCCTGCGAGTTCGCCGGTTGGCGGCTGGACCTTGTGCGCCGTGAGCTTCGCTCGCCGCAGTCGGTCGTGGTGAACCTGTCCAGCGGCGAATTCTCGCTGCTGCGCGCGTTCGTCGAGCGTCCGCAGCGCGTGCTGACCCGCGACCAGCTGCTGGACCTCGCACGCGGCCGCGACAGCGACGCCTATGACCGCGCCATCGACGTTCAGATCAGCCGTCTTCGCCGCAAGCTGGACGACGGCGGCGGCAGCGAATTGATCCGCACGATCCGCAGCGAGGGCTACATGTTCACCGCCAAGGTCGTGCGCACCCCATGAGCGTCATCCGGCGCGGCGCGCCGCTGTTCGTCCAGGCGCTGGGCCTGGTCATCGTCACCCTGGTGGCGGCCCAGCTGATCTCGATCGCGGTCATCTTCACCCTGCCGCCGCCGCCGCCGGAATTCTATCGCGCGGCCGAGATCATCAAGGCGCTGAAGACCGGAGAGCCGGTGCAGCCTCGCGACGGCCGCCTGCTGGTCATCAAGCAGCGCGCGTCGTTCGGTGTGAGCTCTGGTCCGGACAGCCCCAAGCGGGCCGACTTCAAGGCCGGCATCGGGCGCGCCATCGACGTTCCCACCGATCGCATCGAACTGCAGATCGACAACGGCCCGCGCTTCTTCGTGCGCCGCAATCCCGTGACGCCGCCCAAGCCCCAGGACGACGGCCCAAAGGGCGAGCGGGGCGGCCCCCGCGAGCCCTTCGCGCGCGAACCTGGCGAGCGCGGCGCCGGCGCGGCGCCAGGCGGGCGAAGCCAGGGCCGCGACGAGCCGCTGATCTTCGGCGACTTCAAGCTGGGCGTGCGCCAGAGCGGCGGCCACTGGCTGGTGGTCGAGCCCAAGCCGACCTTCCGCTTCGACAGCTGGCAGCAGCGCGTCCTGCTGATCCTGATCCTGTCCGTGATCGCGGTGACGCCGCTGGCGTGGCTGTTCGCCCGACGCCTGGCTCAGCCCATCACCGCCTTCGCCGACGCCGCCGAGCGCCTGGGCAAGGATCCGCGCACGCCGCCGCTCAGCCTTTCCGGATCGGCCGAGGTGGCCGCCGCCGCGTCCGCCTTCAACATGATGCAGGAGCGGCTGCGCCGCTATGTCGAGGACCGCACGGCCATGGTCGGGGCGATCGCCCACGACCTGCGCACGCCGTTGACTCGCCTGAAATTCCGCATCGAGGCGGTGCCGGACGACATCCGCCCCAAGATGGCCGCCGACATCGACCAGATGGAGGCCATGATCGCCGCCACGCTCGGCTTCGTGCGCGACACCAATCGCCCCGCCGAGCGCACCAAGCTGGAACTCTCGTCGCTGCTGGAGAGCGTCATCGACGAAGCGGCCGAGACAGGTGGCGACGCCAGCGTCGACCGCGTCGAGAAGACGGTGATCCAGGGCGATCCCGTGGCCTTGAAGCGTCTGGTCGCCAACCTGGTGGAAAACGCCCTGAAATACGGCGGCGCGGCGCGGGGGCGGGTCTTCGCCGAGCCGGGCATGGCGATCATCGAGGTGGACGACGATGGTCCGGGCGTGCCGCCGGCCGAGCTGGAGCGGGTCTTCGAGCCCTTCTATCGCGGCGAGCCCTCACGCAATCGCGAAACGGGCGGAATTGGGCTGGGCTTGGCCGTGGTGCGCTCTCTGGCCCGCGCCCATGGCGGCGACGTGGTGCTGATCAACCGTCCGGGCGGCGGCCTGCGCGCCAGCGTGCGCCTGCCCGCCTGACCGGATCGAGGCCAAGCTCGGCGGACTTGTTGCCGCCGTGCAAAGCGCGTCGGCTCTCCTGACATCGCCGCGCAATCGGGCCGGGCTTCAAAGCTTGGCCGATTGGAGGCTCTCCGGATGATAGTTCGCTCGCTGGGCGTGACCGCCCTGGCCCTGACCTTGACCGCCTGCGCCAGCGGACCGCCAGGACATGGTCCGGATCGGCCACGCGATGATCGTCCCCACGGCCAGAGAGACGGTGGCCCCATGGGTGGCGGCCCTCAGCTGTTCATCAGTCCGGCCGGCGAGCCCTTTCGCGCCCCGCCCGGCGCGCCTTATCCGGTCGTCGACTGGTTCAACGGCGCAGACGCCAATCACGACGGCCTGCTGAGCCGCGACGAGTTCGTCGCGGACTCCGTGCGCTTCTTCAACGTGCTGGATCTGGACCACAACGGCGTCCTCGACGGGTTCGAGGTCTCGAACTACGAGAACCATGTCGCGCCCGAAATCATCGGCGGAGCAGCGCCCTCGATGCGCCGCGGCCCACGGGGCCTGGGCCAGGACGAGGACGGCGACGCGCCGCGTCGCAGGCCCGAGGGAACCAACGTCCTGCAGGGCGCGGCGCTGTTCGGCCTGATCGCCGAACCCGAGCCGATCATGGCCGCCGACAGCGACTTTGACGGCCGCATCACCAAGGACGAGGCGATCAAGGCGGCCAAGACCCGCTTCGCCCTGCTGGACGTCAATAAGGACGGGGTGCTGAAGCTAGACGAATTGCCCAAGACGCCGGCCCAGACGGGCCTCGCGGCCGGGCGCGGCGGTCACGGCGGCGGTCGTGGAGGACGCAGCGGCCCTACGCCCTAGCCGCCCACCAGGCCCGCGATGATGTTGATGCCCAGCGCCAGGATGGCGGTGTTGTAGAAATAGGCCGTGGCGGCGTGCGCGGTGACCAGCTTGCGCAACTGCGAGGTCAGGATGCTGTTGTCCGAGACCTGGAAGGTCGCCCCGACGCTGAAGGACAGGTAGGCGAAGTCCATGTAGCTGGTCGGAGGCTCGCCCGGGTAGTCGATCCCGGGCTTCCCCGCGCCGTTGCCGAAATGACGGTGGGCGTAATGCAGGGTGAACACGGACTGCAGCACCAACCATGAGAGCATCAGCGTCGCCCCCGCGCAGGTGGCGATCATGAACTTGAGACTGGGGCCGGCGGATTTCGCGGCGATCATCGCGTCCACCACCGCCCCGAGGCTGGCGGCGATGGCGGCCAATACGATCAGCAGCAGCACCGGCACGCCCTCGTCCTCGGCGGCGGCGCGCGACCGGACCTCGGCTTCGTCGGCGCGTAGAAACAGGGTCCAGGTCGTCAGCAGATAGGCCGCCGCCCCGCTATCCCAGGCGAGCAGCAGATGGGTGGCGCGCGGCGCGCCGGCGAATTTGAAGATCACCCAGGCGAGTCCCCCGACCACCATCGCGGCCGGCAAGCGCCAGTGCGCGAAGGTGCGATCCGCCATCTGCTTGGTCTTACGGGCCATTCTGTGGAGACTCCTCGGACGGGTCCAATCCCTGTGCGGCGTAATTAGTGCGATCGCGCGGTGAACCGAAAGCGTCTTCGCTGGTTACTTCACCGGAACGCGCAGGAAACGACGCCAGTGACCGACCCAGACGCCCCGCCGCCACCCGAGCCCAAGCCGCCCGAGTACGAGCCGGGCGTCACGCCCGTCGAGGAGCCCCCCACCTCGCCGCCGCCCGTCGATCCAGGGGACGATCGTCCCTATGACGCCGCGCCCCGCCGTGCCGCCTTGTGACCAGTCCCGACTAGGAGCCCCACATGGACACCGATAGCGAACGTCCCCGCGGTCGTCGCGGCTTCGCCGCCATGGACCCGGAACGCCGCCGCGAAATCGCCAGGAAGGGCGGAGCTAGCGTGCCCAGCGAAAAGCGCAGCTTCGCCAAGGATCGCGATCTGGCGGCGAACGCCGGACGCAAGGGCGGTTCGTCCTCGCGCGGCGGTCGACCAGGCGAACGTCTCTAAAAGGACGTAGCGGATCTTCGGATCCAGCGCGCCGGTTCCGAGATGCTCGGAGCCGGCGCGTTTTGGCGTGTCGGACGCCGCCGTCAGGCGGTCAGGGCGTAAATCGCGAATTCGGGTTGAGGGCTGACCCAGCGTTGGGACACGGTCCAGCCGGCCCGCGCGGCGATCGCCTCGAAAGCCTCCGCGGGATACTTGTGCGAGTTCTCGGTGTGGATCGTCTCCCCCGCCGCGAACCGGAAGCCGTGGTCGCCGACCATGACGATCTGGTCGCGCAGGCTCTCAAGATGCATTTCGATCCGACTGTCCGCCGCGTTCCACACCGCCTTGTGAGCGAAGGCGGCCGGATCGAACGTGCCGCTCAGTTCGCGATTGATGTGGACCAGGATATTGCGATTGAACGCCGCCGTGACGCCCTGGGCGTCGTCATAGGCCGGGATCAGCACGGCGGGGTCCTTGGCGACGTCGACGCCGACGATGAACAGCGCGCCCTCCCCCAGCAACGCCTTGGCCTGACACAAGAGCGCCTCGGCCTCGGCCGGCGGGAAATTGCCGATCGTCGAGCCGGGGAAGAAGCCCACCGGCGTGCGCCCCTTGGCGCCGTCGGGCAGACGCATGGCCTTGGTGAAGTCGTCGACCAGGGGCGTGACGGCCAAGTCCGGATAGGCCTTGCGAAGGCTGGCGGCGGCGTCCTCGAGCGCGCTGGGGCTGATGTCGATCGGCGCATAGACGGCGATATTCGGCGCCGCGTCCAGCAGGATGCGGGTCTTGGTGCTGGCCCCGCTGCCGAACTCGACCAGCGCCGCGCCGCTCGGGATGCGCGCGGCGATCTCCGGCGCGATCCGGCGCAGCAACGCCGTTTCTGTTCGGGTCAGATAGTACTCCGGCAGGTCGCAGATCGCTTCGAACAGGCGCGAGCCCTCGGCGTCGTAGAAATACTTGGCCGACAGGGTCTTGGGCAGGGCCGACAGACCCGAGATGACGTCCTTCAGGAAGGTGTTTTCCGGGGTCACCTCGGTCAGGCGGTCGTCGTCGGCGAGGCGCAGGCCCGCGAACATCCAGCGGCTGCCCGGATGGAAGAAGTTGCGATAGGTCGCTCGCGAATGGCCCGGCGGCGTGGCTTCGCAGCTCCCCCGCAGCACCATCTGGCTGACCATGAACTTGCCGTTGTACTCGCCCAGCGCGCCGGGACTGGGCTTGAAGCCGGGATAGGCCGAATAGGCGCTGGCGGTCCACTGCCAGGCCGCGCCGCACACCTGCCGAAGGGACGCGCTTCCGCTGGCGGTCACGGCGGCTTCCCACTCGGCCTCGGTCGGCAGGCGGCGCCCGGCCCAGGCGGCGTAGGCGGCGGCCTCGTAATAGCTGACATGGACGACCGGCGCGTTCGGATCGACCGGATGGCGCCCGCGCAGGGTCATGGTCGTCCAGGTCCCGTCCGCCTCGCGCCGCCAGTAGCCAGGCGCTTCCCAGCCCTCGGCCTTCACCGTCGCCCAGCCTTCGGAGAGCCACAGGTCGGCGCGACCATAGCCGCCCGCCTCGATGAAGGCCATCCACTCGCCATTGGTCACCAGACGGTCTGAAAGGCGAAACGGCGCGACATAGGTCTTGTGGCGCGGACGCTCGTTGTCGAAGGCGAAACCCTCCTCCCCCGCCCCGATCTCCACCAAGCCGCCGGCGAACCGGTGAAAACGCTGCGGCCCCGCGTCGACGCGCGCCGAAGGCGCGCCCGGCTGATAGGCCGGGCTCAGCGGCGACTGAGCGAAGAGGTGCAGGATATCCATCAGGATCAGCTCCTGGTGCTGCTCCTCGTGGTTCAGACCCAGCTCCACCCGCTCGCGGATTTCCTCGGTCAGCGATCCCTCGAGCAGGCGCGCCATGGCCGCGTCGACATGGGCGCGATAGGCGCCGACCGTTTGAGCCGAGGGCCGGGTCAGAAGGCCGCGCTGGGGGCGCGGCTGCCGAGGTCCGGCCGCCTCATAGTACGAGTTGAACAGATAGCCGAACGCCGGGTCATAGGGCGCGTAGCCGGGTAAGAACGGCGTCAGGACGAAGGTTTCGAAGAACCAGGTCGTATGGCCGCGATGCCACTTGGTCGGGCTGGCGTCGGGCATGGACTGCGCCGACTGGTCCTCCGGCGAGAGCGGCCCAGCCAACGACTCGGTGCGCCAACGGGTCCGGCGATAGCGCTCCAGAAGGGCATCGCCCGAAATGTCGGCCTCGTCCAGGGCGGGCAGGTCGTCCGGGGTCATGAGCTCTCCTGTGGGGCTCGCGGCCCGAGCGACGACAACGTTCCCGGAACCTCGGTGTTCCTCTTGCCTTAGGCAAGACGCCATGGCGCGTCCTGCTGCCAGCGGTTGTCAGGAGTCGGCGGACAAGATCCGCCGCCACCGCCCGACACATTTTGGCCTCAATTTTTCAGCCGCGCATGGAGGGTCCCCGCTTCCGAGGGCGTCTCTCTTACGGAGGACGTCGGCCAGCCCCTTACGGGTCGACGCGCCTGCCGGTCGGGGAATTGAGCAGCCCCGACCGGCGCCATACCCCTTCGAATTTTCGCGAAATCAAGCGTTTGGTTCGTCCAGCAGGCCCGAGATCACGAGCCGCAACACCTCGGTCGCGCGCTTGGGCGACAAGGCCTGTTCGCGACGCAAGCGGCTCCAGGCCTCGAAGCTGAGCATCAAATCTATCGCCTCGAAGCGAACCTTGTCCTTGGCCAGCTCGGGCGGCAGTTGTCCGCGCAGGATGTCGCGCGACACGCGCACCATGCGCTCGCTGTCGGCGACAAGGGCCGGCGACTGGTGGCGATGCACCTCGGACGCCCGCTTGAACGCGGCGATCTTCTCGTAGGCCCAGCCGCGCCGCTCGACCAGCTCCAGCACGCGCTCTCGCGGAGTCGCGCCCTTGAACGGCGTCTCGACCAAGGCCATCAGCTCCGAGGAGATAACGGCCGACATCTCGCGATAGAGGCTGTCCAGGTCGCTGAAGTGGCGGAACACCGTGCGCAGACCGACATCGGCGCGGGCCGCGACCAACTCCGCCGACGGCGAGACATCGCCTTCCCGCACAAGGTCCAGCATGGCCTGCACGATGCGGGCGCGACTGTCTTGCGACCGACGCCGGCGGCCATCGGCGGCGGGCTCCTCGACGCCGGTCTCGCTGGGAGGACCAAGATAACGCACGGCGGAGCTCACGACCTGGATTCTCCTTGTTTCCGTCCGTGCTTAGACCGAGCGCCGCCGCGCGGCTACATCAGAACTTGAAGAGGTTCAGACGGTTGGACCAACGGATCTCCTTCGACCCCGCCGGCAGCGAGGCGAAGTCCCCGTCGTGGCCCACCTTGATCGGCCCGCCGAAGATCGCGCGCGACCGGCCCAGGAACGGCCCTTCCAGCGCCCGCGTCGGCAGCGGCGGGATGATGTGGTAGAAAAGGACCTCGCGCGCGCCCGCTTCCTTCGCCTCGCGCGCCGCGACCTCGGGCGCGGTGTGATAGCTCAGGATGTCATGGAAGATGTGGGCGTAGTTTGAGCGCCCGCCCTCCATCGCCACCTCCCGCTGGACGGCCACCAGGTTCGGGGCCAGACCCTCGTGGACCAGCAGGTCGACGCCCTTGGCCGCGCGAACAAGACGTTCCGAGGGACCGGTGTCGCCGCTGATCACGACGCTGCGGCCCTTGTAGTCGAAGCGATAGCCGACCGCGCCCTCGACCGGATGATGCTGGACGGGGAAGGCCCAGACCTTCAGCCCCGGCTTCTCCAGCACCAGAACGTCGGGACCATTGGGATCGGCCGTGAACGGATGCGGCGCGCCGCCAAAGCCGGACGGCGGCACGACGCTCTCGCCATGGTGCGCGATGCGATAGCCGCGATCCAGCGTATAGGCGGTCTCGAACCCCTGGACGACCTGATCCAGGCCTTGGGGCCCATAGATCGGCAGCGGCGCCTTGGCCGCGCCGCCAGCCCAGTGCTGCAGCATCAGTTCACCCAGATCGCCGATGTGATCGGAGTGGTAGTGGGTGATGAACGCCGCCTGCAGCCGCGGGGGCGGAAGGTTCATGATCAGCAGGTTGCGCGTCGAGCCGGACCCGGAGTCGACGACGAACAGGTCCTTGCCCGCCAGCACCACGACACAGGGCCCCGCCCGTCCCGGGTCCGCCATCGGCGCGCCCGAGCCGCAGAGGCCCACCTGCAGACCATCCGGCAGCTGGGCCAGCGGGTCGCTGGCGAGGATCTGCTTGTAGGCCTGACGCATCGTGGCTTCGGCCAGACGCTCGCGGAACAGCCAGGCGCCGCCCAGCCCCAGCAGCGCCACGGCGACCGCCGCGCCCAATCCGATCCAGAGTTTCCGCACGACCGCCTCCCGTCTTGACCAAGAGCGCCCATAATGACACTCATTATGCCAATATCAACAGTCGTAACGAACCACGGGAGAACGCAATGGACGTGCTGCGCACGCCGGACGAGCGGTTTGAGAATCTTGCCGGCTGGCCCTACGCGCCGCGCTACACTCAGGTGCGCGACGCGGACGGAACCGAGCTTCGGATCCACCATGTCGATGAAGGTCCGCGCGATCAGCGGCCGATCCTGCTGATGCATGGCGAGCCGTCGTGGGCCTATCTGTATCGTCAGGTGATCGCCGACCTGACGGCGCGCGGCCGACGGGCCGTCGCCCCGGACCTGGTCGGCTTCGGGCGCTCCGACAAGCCCGCCGCCCGCGCCGACTATACCTTCGAGCGCCACGTGGCCTGGATGAGCGCCTGGCTGGTCCAGAACGATCTCAAGGACATCGTCCTGTTCTGCCAGGACTGGGGCGGACTGATCGGCCTGCGCCTGGTCGCGGCCTTTCCGGAGCGCTTCGCCGCCGTCGTGGCCTCGAACACCGGCCTGCCGATCGGGGTGGGCAAGAGCGAAGGCTTCGAGGCCTGGCTGAATTTCAGCCAAAACACGCCGGAGCTGCCGATCGGCTTCATCCTCAACGGCGGCACGGCGCGCGAGCTCTCGGACGCCGAACGCGCCGCGTATGAGGCCCCCTTCCCCGACGAGACCTACAAGGAAGGCGCCCGGATCTTCCCCGCCCTGGTTCCGATCACCCCCGAACATCCCTCGGTGGAAGAGAACAAGGCCGCCTGGGCGGTCCTGGAACGGTTCGAAAAGCCGTTCGTCACCGCCTTCAGCGACGCCGACCCGATCACGCGCGGCGGCGAGACGGTGTTCCAGAGCCGGGTGCCCGGCGCGCGAAACGCCGCGCACGTCACGCTGAAGGGCGGCCACTTCATCCAGGAGGACAGCCCGTCCGAGATCGCCGCCCTGCTGGACGGCTTGGTCGCCTCCCTTCCGTCCCAGGAGCCCGTCGCATGAACGTTCTGAACGCTGTTTTCCCGACTCCCGAGCAATTCCAGTCGTTCTTCGGCGCCCCTGAGGATGGTCCGTTCGTCATGGTCAACCTCCTGAAGTTCAAGGAGAAGGCCGAGTACGAGGACGGGTCCGAGCCGGATCTGCCGGGGCGCGAGGCCTATAATCGCTATGGGGTCGAGGTCGCCAAGCTGGTCACGGCCCTAGGCGGCAAGATCCGCTACAGCGGCGCGGTCACGGGTCTGATGATCGGCGAGATCGAGGAGCCATGGGACGCCGTCGCCCTGGCCGAATACCCCTCGCTGGCCGCCTTCCAGAAGATGGCCTTGTCGCCGGAGATGCACGCCATCGAACATCACCGCAAGGCGGGCCTGGCCGGGCAACTGAACATCCGCACGAAGCCGGGTCCGGGCTTCTAGAGCGCGTTAGGTTTAAGTGTGAGCGGTTAAACCGCTCGAACGCGCTCTAAATATTTGAATTTAGAGCCTGTTTATCCGCTTCAAATGATTCCATTTGAAGCGGACAGGCTCTAAGGCGTCGCTCCGAGGGTGAGGACCGCGCCTAGCGCGGCGCCTCATCCCTCCCGGAGCACGGTCCTGAAACCAATATGCGAGGCCCCGCCGTCGGGCGGCCCCGGCGTGCGCGCGGCGGGCCGGTAGCGGAAGCAGAAGTCATCCGAGCACAGGAACGACCCGCCCTTGATGACGTGCTTGGGCGTGTTCGGCTCGTCCGGGTCCAGCGCGCGGATCTCGGGCGGACCGCCCATTTCGATGACGCTGGCGGGGGCCAGTCCGGGCCGGAACCAGTCCTTGGTCCACTCCCAGACATTGCCGGCCATGTCGACCAGGCCATAGCCGTTGGGCGGAAAACAGCCGACGGGCGCGGCCTGGGCCTTGAAGCCGTCCGTCCCCAGATCCTGGGCGGGGAACACGCCCTGCCAGGTATTGGCGCGCGGGTGGTCCGGCGTCTGGGGCTGGTCGCCCCACGTATAGCGCTTGCCGACGAGGCCGCCCCGCGCGGCGTATTCCCACTCCGCTTCGGTCGGCAGATCGCGGCCCAGCCACTTGGCGTAGGCCATGGCGTCTTCCCAGGCGATGTGGACCACCGGCCAGGCCTCGCGCCCGCGAATGCTGGAGCGCGGCCCGTCGGGATGACGCCAGTCGGCGCCCGGGATCACCCGCCACCACTGGGAAGGGTCGTCCGACCTCGCCGCCTTCGCCCCCACGAAGACCAGCGAGGCCGGGCCCCTCTGGGCCGCCGGCACGCGGGCGTAGCGCGCGGGGTCGAGCGGCCGTTCGGCCACGGTGCGGTATCCCGTGGCGGCGACGAACCGCGCGAAGGCGGCGTTGGTGACTTCGGTCCGATCGATCCAGAACGGCGCGACCTTGACGGTCTCCGGAGGTCCCTCCTCGGCCCGCAGCGGGGCCGCGCCCATGGCGAAGGTTCCGCCCGGCAGGCGGACCATGCCCGCCGTGCGGTGGGCCGGGTCCGGGACCGGAACCTCCTTCAGGCAGGCCTTGGGCGTTGGCTTGCCGCAGCTCGCCAGCGCCAGAGCCGCCAGGACGAAAAGCGCTCTTAGTTGTCCCAATAGATGTACTCGTCGTCCTTCTTGGCCGGCTGGCCGCCCGGATGGTCGATATAGATCGCGCCCGAGAGCAGCGAGGGCCAGGAGGGCTTGGCCATCTGACTGTCCAACTGCGCCAGCGTGGCCTTCAGCTCGCGCACCTTTTCGGGGTTGGACTTGGAGAGATCGTGGCGCTCCGTGGGGTCCGCCGACAGATCGTACAGCCAGACCCTGTTTGGCTCCTGGGCGACCTGAAGTTTCCAGCCGCCCGACAGCACGACCTCGTAGCGGCCCGAGCGCCAGTACATGGCCTTGTGCGGGTCTCCGGTCGTCTGCCCCTTCACGAACGGGACGAGGTCGACGCCGTCGATGACCCGATCCTTGGGTACGGGGGCGCCGGCCGCCCCGGCGGCGGTGGCGAAGATGTCCACGTGACCGACCGGGCTGCGATAGATCCCGCCCGCCGGCAGTTGCCCCGGCCAGCGCAGCAGGAACGGCACGTGGATGCCGCCTTCGAAGAAGGTCGCCTTCCAGCCGCGATAGGGTTTGTTGATGTCCGGCAGCCCGATGTAGTTGGCCCCGCCGTTGTCGGAGGTGAAGATCACCAGGGTGTTCTTGTCGAGGCCCTTGTCCTTCAGGGTCTGAAGCACGCGGCCAATATTACGGTCGAGGTTGCGGACCATGGCGCCATAGACCCGCAGCCGGTGATCCTTGATCCGCGGCAGGGCGTCGTAGTCGGCCTTGGGGGCCTGCAGCGGCGTGTGCACCGCGTTGTAGGCCAGATACATGAAGAACGGCCGGTTCTTGTTCTTGTCGATCGCCGTGATCGCCTGATCCGTCAGGTAGTCGGTCATGTAGGCGTTCGGGTGGAACAGCTTGGAGCCGTTGTACTGCACCGCGTAGGGCAGCGCGCCCCACAGGAACTTGTCGATCGGATCGAAGTCCTGACGCGACTCCTCGACCGAGGGATCGCCGGCCGGAGCGAACAGCGAGGCGCCCGCCATGAAGCCCAGGCTCTCGTCGAAGCCCTGATCCTCGGGCCGCGAGCCCTTGACCCCGCCCAGGTGCCACTTGCCCAGGTGAATGGTGTGATAGCCGCGCGGCTTCAGCGCCTCGGCGATGGTGATCTCGGTCGAGGGCACGGCCTCGCTGCTGTCGTCCCGGGGCGCGTTCTTCACCTCTGCGGCGTTGAAGCGCGAGGGATGCAGCGGATCGCCCGCGTGACCGCCGACGACGCGGGAGAAGGCCACCGGCGTGGGGGTGAACTCGAAGCCGAACCGGGTGGCGTAACGGCCGGTCATGATCGCCGCCCGCGACGGCGCGCAGGTGGCGTTGCCCGCATAGCCGTTGGCGAAGGTCACCCCGTCATGGGCAATGGAATCGATATTGGGCGTGGGCACGGCGCCATTGGCGACGCCCCCGCCATTCAGGGTGATGTCATTGTAGCCGAGGTCGTCGGCCAGGATGAACACGACGTTCGGCGGCCGTTCGCCCGTCGGCGCCTCGCTGGGCCCCTGCGCCCAGGTCACCGGGTGGTAAGCCTCGATCTTCGGCTGCTTGGCCCGCGCGGCCAGAATGATCAGGTCAAAGCGGAAGTGCCAAAGGGCGGCGCCCGCCGCGACCAGAACGGCGACCGCCGCCAAGGCTATTTTCCAACCCTTCATCGGGGCCTCCCCTCGTTGTCGACGCGAAGCATATATTGACATTCATCGTGCCGCTAGATGTCATCCGCACGACATTTCGGAGGCAACATATCGTGTCCCTGCGCACCGTCCTCATGCGAAGCGCGACCGCCGCCCTGACCAGCCCGGCTCGCCGACGCATGGCCCGCGACCTCGCCGCCCTGCGCGCCCGTCTTCGCGGCGAGCCCCCGACGATCCGCTATTTCCATCAGGCCGACGATCCCTATTCCCATCTGGCGGTCCAGGTCCTGCCCCGGCTTCGCGCGCGCTACGCCGCGCGGATCGAGGTGAGCTTGGTTCCGCCGCCCGAGGACTCGGCGGTGCCGGACCGGGCCAGGCTGCGCGCCTACGGCCTGCGGGACGCCCGGCGGCTGGCGCGCGCCCGGGGCCTGGACTTCCCGTCCGACGCCGCCCTGCCCGCCCCCGACACCGTCCGCCAGCTGCAAGCCGTGCTAGCCGAGGCGCTGCGCCAAGATCGCTTCGACGAGGCGGCTCTCGCCGCCGGAACCGCGATGTGGGCCGGTGATCAGGAGCCTCTGAACCGTCTCGCGGGCCCTCTAAAGGACCAGAGCACGGCCTCGCTCGATGACCTCCTGAAGCGAGGCGAACAGGAGCGCCAGCGCCTGGGCCACTATCTGGGCGGCATGTTCCATTTCGAGGGCGAATGGTTCTGGGGCGTCGATCGCCTGGGCCATCTGGAATCCCGCCTGGCGAACCGCGGCCTCGACCGGGAACCGGGCCGCCCCGCCATCGCCCCCGCCTTCGAGCCGCGCCTGGAGGGGCCGCGCGAAGGCCCAGCGCCGACCGTCGAGCTCTGGTTCTCGTTCCGCAGCCCCTATTCCTGGCTGGCCCTCCCGCGCGCGCGAACCCTGGCCCAGGCCTGGGGGGCGAAGCTGGAGCTGCGCCCCATCCTGCCGATGGTCATGCGCGGCTTGGCCGTGCCGCGCATCAAGACGCTCTACATCACCCTCGACTGCAAGCGAGAAGCCGAGCGTCTGGGCCTGCCGTTCGGCAAGATCGTCGATCCGGTCGGCGCGGGCGCCGCGCGAGCGCTGGCGGTGCTGCACCACGCGATCGATCTGGGCGTGGGCGAAACCTTCTCCGAACTGGGCCTGAAGGCCGCTTTCGCGGACGGGATCGCCCTGGCCGAGGACAAGGGCCTCTACGGCGTGGCCCGCGCCGCCGGTCTGACCGACGCGCAAACCGCCGCCGCCCTGGCCGACGAAAGCTGGCGCCAGCGCGCCGAGGTCAATCGCGCCGCGCTCCTCGACGCCGGCCTCTGGGGCGCGCCGAGCTTCCGGATCGCCGGCGGCCCAGCCTACTGGGGTCAGGACCGTCTCTGGATGCTGGAAGACGACCTGCGGGCCGCGAAATCCTCGCCCCCGGCCGAAGCCCCCGGGGGCTGACGCAAGGCCGTGATGAGCGGTTGCCGCTCAAAAGCGCTTGGGCGAATGACAACGTGGGACTATCCATTCGCCGATGCTCACCCAGACCGACAGCACCGCGGCCCTCCCAGCCTCCGCCAGCGCCGCTGAACGGGCCCGCAATCACCGGCGGACGCCCGTCCGTCGCCTGCGCCTGGGCCTGGCGCTCTTCGCGATCGCCGTGGGCGTCGCGGTCGTGGGCCAGGCGTCCTGGCGCGGCTTCGTCGCGCAGAAGACCGACACCCAGGCCACCGGCCCCGCCCTGCAGCTGGGCAAGCCCCGCTTTTCCGGCACGCTGAAGGACGGTCGAGCCTTCCTGATCACCGCCGACAGCGCCGAGCGCGACGCCAAGGACGAAAACCTGGTGCACCTGGTGTCTCCGGTCTTGATCCGGGGATACGGCTCGCCCGAAGCCAGTCAGGCGACCGCCAAGTCCGGCGCCTATCGCGAGGACGCCCATACCCTGCTGCTGTCCGATGCGGTGAGAATCACCAGCGCGGAAGGCTATGTGTTCGACGCCCCCCAGGCGCTGATCGACACGCGCACCGGCGAGGTCAGCGGACAGTCGGGCATCGCGGGCGGGGGCCCGAAGGGCAGCACGCGCGCCAACAGCTATAACGTCACCGACAAGGGCGACCGCGTCGTGCTGAAGGGCCGCGTCCACACTCGGCTGGAGCGCCAGCGCTGACGTGGCCGCCGCCAAACACGTCCGCCTCGCCGACCTTCCGTCACGCTCTCGGGTCCGATCGGGCCTGACGGCGGCCGGCTTCGCGCGCCTGGCGCCGACGGCATGACGGCCGTCGCGCCTACCGCGCCTCAAACGCCGATCCGGCGCGTCCTGGCCAACGCCGGACAGCTGCTGAGCGGCCGCGCGGTGAACGCCGTCGTCGGCCTGGCCTATATCGCCCTGACCGCCCGTAGCCTGGGCAAGGAAACGATGGGCGTGCTGGTGATCATCAACGCCTTCGCCCAGTTCCTGGGGGACGTGGCGCATTTCGAGTCCTGGCAGACGGTGATCGCCTACGGGACCAAGCCGCTGGCCGATAAGGATCTGCCCAGATTCCAGCAGGTGCTGCGCCTGTCCCTGCTGCTGGACCTGATCAGCAGCGTCGTCGGCGTCGCCCTGGGCGTCCTGGGCGCGTGGCTGTTCTGGGAGGCGCTGCGCTGGCCGCCCGGCATGAGCGGCTATGGCGCGCTCTACGCCCTGTCGATCGGGGTCATGACTCCCGCGACCGGCGTTGGCCTGCTGCGGCTGTTCGACCGTTTCCGTTACTTGGCCGCCGAGCAGGCGGTCAGCTCGTTCGTGCGGATGATCGGCTGCGCGATCTGCGCGCTGGCCCACGCGCCGATCCAGTATTTCCTGCTGGCCTGGGCGGCGGGCGCGTTCGCCTCGTTCTTCTACATCGCCGCCGTCGCCGTTCGAGACCTCCGCGCGCGCGGCCTCCTGAGCGGCTTTCGACCATGGGGACCGACCAGTCGGGGTCTGCCCGGCGTCTGGCGCTTCGCCCTGTCGACAAACTTTTCCGGCACGCTGGAGGTGGGCTTCACCCACGTGCTGACCATGGCCGTCGGCGCCATCCTGGGTCCGGTCCAGGCGGCCTATTGGCGGATCGGCAAGCAGGTGGCCGACGGCATGGCCAAGCCCGCGCGGTTGATGGTCCCGGCGCTCTACCCGGAGCTAGCCAAGCTGCGCGCCGCGGGCGGCCAGCGGGCCATGACCAGGCTCGCCATTCAGATCGCCCTGATCGGCGGCGCGGCCGCCGGCGTACTGCTTATGGTCAGCCTGCTCGCCGGCCGCTGGATCCTGGAAACCGTGATGGGCCAGGCCTTCGGCGCGGCCGCCGGCGTGATGAACTGGCAGGTCGCCGCCGCGGCCATCGGGGTCATGACGCTGCCTCTGGAGCCGATGCTGGTGTCGATGCGCGCGGCCGGCGCCGCGCTGATTGTCCGGCTGGTGGTCGTGATCGCCTATTTCGCCGCCCTGTTCCCCCTGATACGGACGTTCGGCCTGGCGGGCGCGGGCGCCGCTCTGGTTGCGTCCGCTTTGGCTCTGGGCCTGGGCATGTATTTCATGGCGCGGCTCAGGCTCGCCCGACTCGCGGCGGACGAAGGTCTCGCCGCTGCTGACTAAAGACGATGAAGGCCGAAGTGATGATAACCCCCACGGCGTCTGAACGCACCGTCCGGTTCGCCGACTTCCCGACGCTGACGCAAGCGCTCGACTTCGCCGCCTCGGGCGAAACCGGCGTCAACCTGTACTCGCTGCGCGGCGAGCTGGTCGAGGCGCTGCCCTACGCCAAGCTGCGCGAGGACGCCCTGGTCCTGGCGCGCCGGCTTCTGGCCACGGGCGCCCAGCCGGGCGACAGCGTGGCCTTGCTGGCCGAAACCGACGGCGACTTCGTCCGCGCCTTCTTCGCCTGTCAGTACGCCGGCCTGCTGCCCGCGCCGATGGCCCTGCCGACCCCGCTGGGTGGTCGCGCGGCCTATATCGAGCAGATCAAGACCCTGGCGACCTCCGCCCAGGCCAAGATCCTGATCGGCCCCGTCGGCCTGATGGAGTGGGTCGCCGAGATCGGCGAGGGCGCCGGCCTCGCCTTCGCGGGCGTTCTCGCCGACCTGCCGGAAGACGGCGGCGCGGCCCTGCCCGCCATCACGGCCGAAGATCCTTGCTACCTGCAATTCTCGTCGGGCAGCACCCGCACGCCGACCGGGGTGCTGGTCCGCCACAAGGCGCTGATGGCCAACTGCGTGGCGATCACGCGCGATGGCCTTCAAGTCGCGCCCAGCGACCGCGCCATCTCGTGGCTGCCGCTATATCACGACATGGGCCTGATCGGCTTCCTGCTGGCCCCCCTTTCCTGCCAGATGTCGGTCGACCTGCTGCCGACCGGGGCGTTCGTGCGCCGACCATTGCTGTGGATCGACCTGATCTCGCGAAACAAGGCCACCACCGCCTATAGCCCCACCTTCGGTTACGAGCTTTGCGCCCGCCGCGTCCAGGGCCAGTCGCTCGAAGCCTACGACCTGCGCCATTGGCGTCAGGCTGGCCTGGGCGGCGACATGATCCGGATGCCGCCGCTGAAGGCCTTCGTCGAGGCGTTCGCCCCCGCTGGCTTCTCCGACAAGGCGTTCGTCGCCAGCTACGGCATGGCCGAGGCGACCCTGGCCCTGTCGATGGCTCCGCTGGGCAAGGGCCTGCGGGCCGAGACCCTGGACGTCGAGCGCCTGGAGCGCGACGCCCTGGCCGTCGACGCGCCGGAAGGCTCCGAACGCGCCCGCGACTTCGCCCGCTGCGGCCCCGCCCTGCCCGACCACTTCCTGGAGGTGCGCGGCGAGGACGGCCAGGTCCTGCCCGAGCGCGGCGTCGGCCGGATCTTCGCCAAGGGCCCCTCGGTGATGAGCGGCTATTTCGCCAATCCGGAGGAAACCGCTCGCGTGCTCTCGGCCGACGGCTGGCTGGACACCGGCGATCTCGGCTTCAAGATCGAGGGCGAGATCGTCATCACCGGCCGCGCCAAGGACCTGATCATTCTGAACGGCCGCAACATCTGGCCGCAGGACCTGGAGTGGACGGCCGATAACGAGATCGAGACGCTTCGCAGCGGCGACGTCTGCGCCTTCTCCATCCCGGCCGAGCCCGAAGACCAGATCGTGGTGCTGGTGCAGGCGCGCGGCGGCGACGCGGAAAGCCGCGCGGCCCTGGTCGAGCAGGTGACGACCCTGCTGCGCACCCGCCATGGCGTGGACGCCAAGGTCAAGCTGGTCGGCGCCCACGCCCTGCCCCAGACCTCCTCGGGCAAGCTGAGCCGTTCCAAGGCCAAGGCCGCCTATCTGGCCGGGACCTACGGCGACTAGCATGAGCATCGTCGCCGTCACCGGAGCCACCGGTTTCCTGGGGCGCCACCTGGTCCGCGCCCTGGCCGAGGCCGGCTGGACGCCCCGAATCCTGGCGCGCCGCGATCCCGTCCATCCGCTTTGGCGGGACGTCGAGTTCGAACTGGTGACCGGCGACCTTTCGACTCCGGGCGCGCTGGAGCGGCTGTGCAAGGACGCGACCGTGGTGATCCATGTGGCGGGCCTGATCAAGGCCGCCTCGCTGGAGGGTTTCAACCGGGTCAACCGCGACGGCGCCCGGGCCGCCGCCCTCGCCGCCAAGGCGGCCGGGGCCCGCTTCATCCTGGTTTCGAGCCTAGCGGCGCGCGAGCCGGGCCTGTCGCGTTACGCCGCCAGCAAGCGCGCCGGCGAGGACGCAGTGCGCGAGGTCCTGCCCGACGCCCTGATCGTTCGCCCCCCCGCGATCTATGGACCAGGTGACACGGCGACGCTGCCGCTGTTCGATCTGGCGGCCAGGAGTCCGGTCTTGCCCGTGCTCTCGCCGGCCACGCGGGTGGCGCTGATTCACGTCCAGGACGCCGCGGCCAAGCTCGTCGCTTTCTGTCGCGACCCGGTTGTCGGCGTGGTCGAGGTCTCGGATGTGCGGCGCGACGGTTACACTTGGACAGAAATTATGACTGGCGCCGCGACCGCGATAGGCGCAAAGCCCCGCTTGGTAAGAGTGCCAGACAAGGCTTTGATATTGATGGGAACCCTAGCGGATGCTTGGTCCTTGGCCTCTGGAAGCCCGACTGTTTTCGGGTCCGGCAAGGCTCGGGAGTTGCTTCACGCCGATTGGTCCCTATCTAGCGCTCCGATATCGGAGGGAGTACCCAGCGTTTTCGGGCTGGTCGACGGGTTCGCTCACACCGTCGGGTGGTACCGGGCGGAAGGCTGGTTGTCCGAAAATATCGGCGCCTAGTTCGAATATGGCGGAAAACTGACAGACTCGCCGTTACAGTTAGTGTCACGGGTGGGGCTCCCGGAGGTTTGATTTAGAATGGAAACGGTAACGGATCTCAGCTTGCGCGAGATCGGGGTGGCGGCGGCCAAGGTTCTGGGCCGGCCTGTCGAGGTGCGCGCCGAGTCGCACATCGGCCGTGACCTCGCCGTGGACTCTCTTGCCCTCATGAACATCATCATGGAGCTCGAAGACACCTTCGACATCTCCATTCCGCTTGACCGCTTGGCCTCTGTCGAGACCGCGGGCGACCTTTCCAAACTGATCAACGATCTCCGGACTAGGGCTTAACTAATGGGGCTATTCGATAAGCACCTGGCCTATCGCGATGCGTACAAGGCCATCCAGCAAGCGGGCGCCGATCCTTTCAAGGTTCGCTTCGACGCCGTGATCTCGCCGACCGAGGGCGTCGTCGAGGGTCGCCCGACGATCCTGCTCGGCACCAACAACTATCTGGGCCTGACCTTCGACGAAGAGGCGATCGCCGCTTCGGTCAAGGCCGTCCAGGAGCGCGGCACCGGCACGACCGGCTCGCGTATCGCCAACGGTTCCTTCGAGGCGCACGTCGAGCTCGAGCAGGAACTGGCCAAGTTCTATGGCCGTAAGCACGCCATGGTCTTCACGACCGGCTACCAGGCCAATCTCGGCGTGCTGTCGACCCTGGTGGGTCGCGGCGACCACCTGATCCTCGACGCCGACAGCCACGCCTCGATCTACGACGGCTCGCGGCTCGGCCACGCCGAGGTCATCCGCTTCCGCCACAACGACCCCGAGGATCTGGCCAAGCGCCTGCGCCGCCTGGGCGACGCGCCCGGCGAACGCCTGATCGTGGTCGAAGGCGTCTATTCGATGATCGGCGACGTCGCGCCGCTGAAGGAAATCGCCGCCGTGAAGCGCGAGCTGGGCGGCTACCTGCTGGTCGACGAGGCCCACTCGATGGGCGTTCTGGGCGCCACGGGCCGCGGCCTGGCCGAAGCGGCCGGCGTGGAAGAGGACGTCGACTTCATCGTCGGCACCTTCTCCAAGAGCCTGGGCGCCATCGGCGGCTTCTGCGTCTCGGACATGGACGACTTCGACGTCATGCGCGTCGTCTGCCGCCCGTATATGTTCACCGCGTCGCTGCCGCCGGCCGTGGTCGCCTCGACCGTCACCGCCCTGCGCCGCATGGTCGAGCAGCCCGAGCTGCGCGACCGGCTGAACCGCAACGCCAAGCGCCTCTATGACGGCCTGACCGCCATGGGCTTCCATACCGGTCCCACGGCCAGCCCGGTCGTCGCCACGACCATGCCGGACCAGGAACGCGCCATCGCCATGTGGAACGCCCTGCTGCACGCGGGCGTCTATCTGAACCTGGCCCTGCCGCCCGCCACGCCGGACAGCCGTCCGTTGCTGCGCGCCAGCGTCAGCGCCGCGCATACCGACGAGCAGATCGACGCGGTCCTGAAGACCTTCGCCGAGATCGGCGCGGCCCTGGGCGTCATCGAGCCTCTGAAGCGCGCCCGCGCCTAAGGACGCTTGGTCCGTTGAAACGCAAACGCCCGGGCTCACGCCCGGGCGTTTTTTGCTTGTCAGCCTCGGCGGCTGTTCCAGACCTTCAGCAGCACGCGCGGCGCGGCCAGGATCGGATGGCGCTCGCGCCAGGGGGTGATCTCGATCGCGACGCCGGTGTGCCGCTGGATCTTCCAGGCGGCGTAGCGGGACGCGCCCTGGAAGGTGAAGGCGGCTTTCATCAGCCGCGCCACGTTCAAAGGCTTGCCCATCCGTTTGCGCGTCCGCCAGGCCTTCCGCCGGGCCGCGCGTTCGCCCTCGCTCATTGGCGCGCCCTGATCGGCCAGAGCGGCGTCCATGACGCGCTCATAGCGCGGGGGATCGAAGGCCAGGATCGACACCTCGCGACCCGACTTCTCGACGCGCAACTCGGCCTGATAGGTCTCGTGAAACAGCGCCGTCCACAGCGCGCCCGGCACCGCGCCGACCGGTCCGAGGGCCTGGGCGAAGCCGGCGGCCGTGCGGCACGCGTCCGCGACCGCGTCGATTACCGCGTCCCGGGCGCCGTCGGCGGCCCAGACCAGGGCGCTGGGCTGGACGAAGCGCGCCCAGATGGTCGTGTCCAGCCGCGCGCCCGCGGCGGCGGCCTGGAACTGCGCCACGGTCATGGAGGCGACCTTCGCCCTCAGGGTCGCGCCGGCGTGCTCGATCTCGTGATAGCTGACGTCGGGCCACAGGATGCGCGAGAAGACGCCGCGCCAGCCCTCCGGCGGCCGCGCGGTCAGCACGTAGTAGTCCAGGACGCCGGAAAGATCGCCCGTGCGCAGGATCGAGCCATAGAACAGGACCGCCCGCGCGCCGGGAAAGCGCGCCGCCAGCTCTCGCGCGAACGCGGCGATCGGCGCCGGCGTCGGCGTGGCGAGCTCCGCCGCGACGAGGTCACGCAAGCGGCTCATCCGACCAGGAACCTCAGCGAGGGCCCCAGACCGATCGTCAGATCGCCGCCCTCGAACACTTCGCCGTCCAGCACGAAAGGCGCGCCGCCGCCCAGGCTGACCAGTGATGGATCACGGCGGCGATAGCCCATGCCTTCCAGCTCCGGCTCGGCCTTGCCGCTCAGAACCAAGGGCAAGGCTTTGAGCAGCCGCCGGGGCGGCGCGTCGACATCGAGAACCTTAAGGCCCTCGCGCGGAGCGCCAAAGGGCTTGAGGCCGAACGGCAGGCGCTTTAGCGCCGTGGCCACCACGGCGAAACGCTCACCGTCTGGCTGAGCCTCGCCATCCAGGGACAGCCTGGCCGGCACGCCCTCGCGCCACTCGTGCCGCGCGCCTCCGAACACCGCCCCCGCGGCCGCGGACAGGATGGTCACGCCCACGGCCATGTTGTGGAAGAAACCGACCTTGTGCGCCTTTTGCGCCAGGCTGGTGGCCTTCACCACCGCGCCGACGCCAAAGAAGAAACCTTGCAGGCATGGCCGGCCATCGGACCAGCTGACCCGCAGCGGCGGACGCGACTTGACCCGCGGATCGGCTCGCCGCGCGGCGGCCAGGGCTTCATCCAGCCCCCAATCCTGAGGCGTGCCCAGATCGATGGCCAGGACATTGGTCTTGCCCGACGGCAGTACGGCCAGCAGCGGCAGGGTCTCGCCGAACGTATGGGGAAGCAGGCTGATCACGTCGCGAACCGTGCCATCCCCGCCGTCGATGACCAAGAGATCCAGGCCGTCGCGCGCGAAATCGTCCAAGGCGCCCCTCAGGGCGTCACGCCCACGCGGCTCCACCAGGCGCACGCCATCGGGGGGCAGCCCCGGGGGATGAACCCGATTGCCATGGCTCCTCGGATTGCGAACGACCCCGACGCGCGTCATGGCGACAGCCAGGACTGCGCGAAGCCGGTGCCCTCGGCCGAGGCTCCAGCACTTGAAGCGCGTGGCCGCGATCGCCATCCAATTTGCACGTCGCTACGCAAAGACAGACAAACCCCTTGAATCTCGCGGCGATTGATAAGCAGCTTCGCGCACTTCGACCAGAACGACCCGCATAGTCTTGACCACATACCGCATCGCCCACCTGTCCGACCCTCACCTGCCGCCGCCGCCTGGCGCTTTCGGCTGGAGAGACATTTTCACAAAACGTCTGATCAGCCGCATCGCCTGGCGCCGTAAGCGCAAGGTTCACCGGCCCGAAATCCTGGAAGCCCTGGTCGCCGACCTCAAGGCCGCCGCTCCCGACCATGTGGTGATCAGTGGCGATCTCACCAACTTTGCTTCGTACACGGAGATCGAGGCCGCTCGCGAGTGGCTAAGCGCGCTGGGCTCACCGGCCGACTTCACGGTCAGCCCCGGTAATCACGACGCTCTCGCGGGGCCGGGCGGCCCCGAACGCTTCGCGACCTGGACGCCCTGGCTGGGCGATACGGGCGAGGCCGCCTTCCCACGGATTCGGGTCAGAGGCCCGGTCGCGCTGTTCAACCTTTGCTCGGCCACGCCAACCGCGCCGCACCTGGCCACGGGCCGCCTGGGCGAGGATCAGCTCGCGCGCCTTGACGCGGCCTTGGCGGATCCGGCCCACGCTGACCTCTTCCGGATCGTGGTTCTGCATCATCCGCCGACCCGAGGCGCCGTTTCGCGGCGCAAGGCGTTGGACGACCAGGAAGCCCTGCGCGCGGTGCTGAGCCGGCGCGGCGTCCACCTCGTCCTGCACGGCCACGCGCACGAAGCGCTGGTCGGCTCGGTCCCTGGGCCCGGGGGAACGGCGATCCCGGTGCTGGGCGCGCCCTCGGCCTCGGCCCCCGCGAGCGGCCATTCGCCGGCGCGCTGGCACGCGATCGAGATCGAGCGCCGCCCGGGCGGCGGGTTCCAGGCCAGGATCGTGGTCCGCGGACTTCGGCCGGGCGCCGCCGGCGTCGCGGAACTGGGCCGCTATCGCCTTTCGGACGTGGATCAGCGCGGATAGCGCATCTTGATCCTGATGACGTTGTCGCCAGGCTTCACGGTGAAACGGGCCGCGTCGAACGAGGGGACCGCGAACTTGGTCACCGCGTCGTTCGAGAACCCATAGCCTTCGACCGGAACGCCCTGAGCCCCTCGATCGAAGTCCTTGTTATTGTTGGCGTCGTGATAGGCGAACACCGCGTAGACATCGGGACCCGGCAGGTTGAAGCAGGCTTGGGTCATCGGAGCCGCGGTTCGCACGCGCAGCCGCGCCACCTTGCCGCGAGGGGCCAGGAACCGGTCGGGATTCGACGGAAAGATCGTGACCACGACCTGGCCAGCGTCGGAGCGGAGCGCCCCGACCTGGACGACGAGACGCGTTCCGGTCTTGCGTCCCACGCAATCCTTGTCCGCCACGGTAATCGGCGCCGGAGCGACGCCCTCCGACCTCGCCGGCCCAACCGCCGCCCACGCCAGGATCATCGCGCCCACGAGAACGGATCGTGCTTCCATGTAAAACGCCAGGTCCCTATTGTTACGCACGGGCGACATAGGCCCTCGGTTCCGGCTTACTCATGACCAATCCCACCGCACCGGCGTCCGGCCGTCCCCGTTTCGAGATCGCGGACACCCATGGCAAGCCGATTTTCGCTCGTCTAGCGCAACCGATGTTTGGGCGTTTGGTCTCGATGTGCCAGGAAGCCGCTCAGGCCCTCCAGAACATGAGTCTCGCCGCCTTGACGTCCATGATGGTCGATGACGACGCTCTTTGCCACGCGCTTTCGCGCCGGAGGAGCGACCATGGCCGTTTCGCCTCCCCGATCGGGAGCCCGGCATGAGCGCCGCGAGGTCTGGCGCGGCCGAGATGTCGTTCGGTCTCCGTCTTCTGGACCGCTATCTGCTGCGCCTCTTGATATGGCCGCTATTGGGCTGCCTGGGCGTCACCGTCGTCGCCCTCTTGCTTGAACGGATCTTGCGGCTCCTGGACGAGCTGTCCCAAAGCAGCGCCCGCTTCGGCTATGTGACCCAACTGGCCGCCAATCTGACGCCGCACTATCTGGGCCTGGCCTTGCCCGTGGCCTTCTTCGTGGCGCTGTTCATCGTCATCGCGCGCCTGTCCGACGGCTCGGAGATCGACGCCCTGCTGGCCAGCGGCCAGTCGCTGGAGCGGATCGCCGCGCCCTTTCTGGCCGTGGGCGTCGCGCTCAGCATCTTCAGCTTCGTCGTGTTCGGCTACCTGCAGCCCTACAGCCGCTACACCTTCCGGGCCGTGATGCACGCGGCCGTCAACGCCGGCTGGAACGGGCGCCTGGCCGGCGGCGCCTTCATCGACGACAAGGGCTCGCTGATGACCGCCGACAGCGCAGACATGAGCGGTCAGCGGCTGACCCACGTGTTCATCCGCCGTCTGGACCCGCGCGGCCACGAGGAAATCATCACGGCCGCCACCGCCGACCTGAAGATGGATCCTTCAGGCAAGACCGTGACCATGGACCTGAGAAACGGCCGCCGCATCGGCATCGACGTCAACGGCGCCTACCGGAACCTGGCCTTCACCAGCCTGACGACCCAGACTCCGTTGGCGGCCGCCGCGGCCCTGCTGCGCGATCGGGGCGGCGACGAACGCGAACTGACCATGGGCGAGCTTTCCCAGCAGGCCAGGTCGGCCCATCCCGTCGTCTCAAAGGGCACGCTGATGGGAGAATATTACGGGCGCCTGGCCCGGGCGGCGTTCCTGCCCTTCCTGCCCCTGCTGGCGTTCCCGCTGGGCCTGGCGGCCAAGCGCGGCAATCGCGCGCCGGGCCTGATCATGGCGGGCCTGCTGCTTCTGGCTTTCCAGCACGCCCTGCTCTTGGGCCAGGGCCTGGCCAAATCGGGCAAGCTGGCGCCCTTCCCCGCCATCTGGATCCCGTTCGCGATCTTCGCGGGCCTGGGGGTCTGGCTCTTTGTCGGCAGCCGCACGCGCCCCGGCGACACCCCGGTCTCGCGTCTGGTCCGGCGCATCAACAATCTGGTCGCGCGCGTGGTCCGCGCCCTGCCCCAGCCTAAGAAGCGGAAGGCCGCATGAAGCTGCAGCTCTATGTCCTGCGGACCGTCGCCATCCAGATTTTCGCCGCGGCGCTGATCCTGATGTCCATCCTGCAGATCCTGGATCTTCTGGACGTCACGTCCGACATCCTCGATCGCGGGCTCGGCGTCGCGGGCGTGGCCTACTACGCCGCTCTGCGGCTGCCGCGCCTGTTCGAACAGGTGGCGCCGATCAGCGTGCTGGCCGGCGGCCTGTTCGCCTTCTCCGGCCTGGCCCGCGAAAGCGCCATCGTCGCCATGCGCGCCAGCGGCATCTCGGGCTATCGCATCGTCGGCATGGCCGTGCCCGCCGCCGTGGCGGTCATGTTGCTGGACGTGCTGTGCGCCCAGGTCCTGGCCCCGCGCGCCGATCCGGCCCTGGCGGACTGGTGGAAGAACACCACCCCGGTCGCCGAACGCAAAACACCCGCCCCGCGCACCTTCCGCGCCGGCGGCGACCTCGTCACGGCGGCGCAGGCCTCGGCCGACGGCCGCGAGCTCAGCCAGATCACCATCTATCGTCGCGACGCCAAGGGTCTGCTGACCGAGAAACTGGAGGCCCCGAGCGCCCAATACCAGCCCGGGGGCGGCTGGATGTTGCGGCAGCCCAAGACGACCCGCTTCACCGGCGAGATCGCCCAGACTTCGACGGCCGACTCGGCGCGGTGGCAAAACCGGCTGAACCCTCAGGATGTTCAGGGCCTGTTCGGCGGCGACGCCCTGCCCACCGCCGCCTCCGCCCGCCGGGCGCTTGAGAACGGCGGCTCGGATCGGCCGGAAAGCTTCTACGCCACGCACCTGCAGGCGGCCTTCGCCAACCCCTTCGTGGCCCTGGTCATGCTGCTGCTGTCCGCGCCCGTGGCCCTGGCCAATTTCCGAAGCGGTCAAGGCGCGATCCTGCTGACGGGCGGTCTGGCGGCTGGCCTGCTGTTCCTGGTGGCCAACGGCATGTTGACCGCGCTTGGCGAGTCCGGCGCCCTGTCCCCGTTCCTGGCCGTCTGGGCCGCTCCCGCGATCTTCGGCGCCCTCGCCGTCCGCACCTTCTTGGCCCTGGAGGGGTGATGCCTTTCGACTCCGCGAACGCCGACCTGACCATCGTTCCGGTCGGTACGCCCGATGAACTGAAGCGCTTCATCGCGCTGCCCGCGCGGCTGAGCGCCAAGGACCGCAACTGGATCACCCCGCTGATCATGGAGCGGACGGAGGCCCTGTCACCCAAGACCAACCCGTTCTTCGACCACGCCGAGGTCCAGATGTTCCTGGCCACGCGGGGCGGACGGGACGTTGGGCGGATCAGCGCGCAGATCGACCAGCTGACCCCGCAGCCCGCGCCGGGCCGCCTGGACGGCCACTTCGGCATGATCGCGGCCGAGGACGACCCGGCCGTGTTCCAGGCGCTGTTCCGCGCCGCCGAGGATTGGCTGCGCGCGCGAGGCCGCACCCACGCCCTGGGCCCGTTCAACCTTTCGATCAACGAAGAGGTCGGCCTGCTGGTCGAGGGGTTCGACACCCCGCCCATGGTGATGATGGGTCACGACCAACCCTATGTCGGCGGCCGCGTCGAGGAGCAGGGCTACGTCAAGGCCAAGGATGTCTTCGCCTATATCGCCGACGAGAACGGCGACATCCCGCCCATCGCCCAACGTCGGGTCGAACGCGGCCTGCCGAAAGGCGTGGTGCTGCGCCAGCTGGACATGAGCCGCTATGACGAGGAAGTCGAAACCCTGACCGACATCCTCAACGACGCCTGGAAGGATAACTGGGGCTTCACCCCGACAACCGAGGCCGAGACCCGCCAGCTGGCCAAGGCGCTGAAGCAGGTGATCGACAAGCGGCTGACCTGGTTCGCCGAGATCGATGGCGAACCGGCCGGCTTCCTGGTCTTCCTGCCCAACGTCAATGAGGCCATCGCCGACCTCGACGGCAAGCTGCTGCCGTTTGGATGGGCCAAGCTTCTGTGGCGGCTGAAGGTCAAGCGCGTGAAGTCGGCCCGCATCCCGCTGATGGGCGTCAAACGCAAGTTCGCCACCAGCCAGCGGGGCCGCATGTTGCCGTTCTGGATGATGAAGGCCGGTCGCGACGCGGCGGTGGGCCTGGGTTACAACAGGTTCGAGATTTCGTGGGTGCTCGAGGACAACACCCCGATGACCCGCATCGCCGAGGCCGTGGGCGGGGTGAAGTACAAGACCTATCGCGTCTACGAGAAGGCGTTGTGAGGCAAGGCGTTGAGCGCCCGTTCAACGTCCTGATCCTGGCGGGGTCGCGCGGCGGCGAGGTTGATCCCGTCGCCGCCTACGCCGCCGTCGCCCACAAGGGCCTGATCATGCTGGAGGGCCGCACGCTCCTGGCGCGTGTCCTGGACGCCGCGCGCGGCGCGGGCGCGGCGTGCATCGGCGTGTCGGCGAATGACGAAGCCATCCGGGCGGCCCTGGCCGGGACGGACGTCAGGCTCCTGCCGACCGCCGCCGGGCCTAGCCAGAGCGTCCAGGACGCCGCCGGCCAGCTGGGCTTTCCGCTGCTGGTGACGACCGTCGACCACGCCCTGCTCCGATCGGACTGGATCCGCCAGTTCCTGGCCGACACCCCCGACTTCGCCAACGCCGCCGTGCTGCTGGCGCCCGAAGATCGCGTCCGCGACGCCGCGCCCGGGACCCAGCGGACCTATCTGAAGTTCCGCGACGGCCGCTATTCGGGCTGCAACCTCTTCCTGCTGCGCGACGAGGCCGCCATGGGCGTGGTCCAGCTGTGGCGAAAGGTCGAGGCGCTGCGCAAGCAGCCCTGGAAGATCGCCGCCATGCTGGGGCCTGGCTTTCTGGCGCGCTACCTGCTGGGCCTGCTGACGCTGGACCAGGCCGTGGCGCGCCTGGGCAGGCTGGCCGGCGTCCAGGCGGCGGCGGTTCGCGCTCGCGACGGTCGGGCGGCCATCGACGTCGACAAGCCCGCCGATCTCGACTTGGTCCGCCAGTTGGTCGAAGAGGCCTGACGAACCGTCCCGCCTCGCGCCGGCCACGTGCGGGATGCTATAATCTGTGGACCGTTAGCTCGGGTTAAGGTCGACCTCTTCCGGAAACTGAACCATTCCACCATATGGCCATTGTCACTTTCAGGGTTTGGGCGGGGGCCTCGAGACCAGTTCTTACGGAGGCGTCGTGCAACTCGCCGAGAGATCGATCCGTCACCCCACGGAACAACGCCCCGCCGAGGGCCTGCGCCTGGCGCTGTTTTCCGGCAATTACAACTACACGCGTGATGGCTGCAATCAGGCCTTGAACCGTTTGGCCGGCTTCATGATCGAGGCCGGAGCCCAGGTGCGCGTCTATTCTCCGACCACCCGGACGCCGGCGTTCGAGCCGATCGGAGACCTCGTCTCGGCGCCCTCGATCGGCGTGCCCGGCCGCGGGGAGTACCGTCTGGCGCTGGGCCTGACCCCGGCGCTGCGCGACGACCTCAAGCGCTTCAAGCCAACCCTGATCCACCTTTCGGCCCCCGACCTGCTGGGCGTCCAGGCCGGTCGCTGGGGCCGGCGGCGCGGCCTGCCCGTGGTGGCCAGCCTGCATACGCGGTTCGAGACCTATCTTTCCTATTACGGTCTCGACTGGCTGCGCCCCAGCGCCGAACGCTATCTGGACGGCTTCTATCGCGCCTGTGACCGCGTGCTGGCGCCCAACGCGCCGCTGGCCGAGCTGCTAGGCGAGCGCGGCATGGGCCACCGGGTCCGTGTCTGGGGACGCGGCGTCGATCGCCAGCGGTTTTCGCCGGCGGGACGAGACACAGCCTGGCGTCGGGCGATGGGCATCGGCGACAGCCAGGTCGCGGTCGCCTTCCTCGGCCGCCTCGTCATGGAAAAGGGCCTGGACGTCCTGGCCGAAACCCTGAACCTGATGCGCGACCAACCCATCCGACCTCTGATCATTGGCGACGGCCCGGCCCGCGAGTTTCTGCGATCGCGGCTGCCGGACGCGGTCTATACCGGCCATCTGGACGGCGAGGCCTTGGGCCGCGCGGTCTCCAGCGCCGACGTCCTGTTCAATCCCAGCCTGACCGAGGCCTTCGGCAACGCAAGCCTCGAGGGCATGGCCGCCGGCCTGGCCGTGCTTTGTCCGCGCGCGCCCTCGACCAGCGCCCTGATCACCGACGGCCAGGACGGCGTGCTGGTCGATCAGCCCAACGCCAGCGCCTACGCGGCCGCCCTGCAAGGCCTGATCGACGAGCCGATGCGTCGCCTGCGGCTGGGCCGAGCGGCGCGCAATTCCAGCGCGCGCTACGACTGGCGCGAGATCAGCGGCAGCGTGCTGGATGTCTATCGCGAGCTTGGCGCGGTTTCCGATCGACGCGCGCGCACGGCCGCATGACGATCGAACAGGCGGGGCAAGACGTCGCCAAGCCGACGCCCTGGCGCGGCTGGCTGCTGACCATCGGGGTCGCCCTGCTGGCGGTCCTGCTGGCGACCCACGGCGTGGGCGCGGTGCGCGAGATCGTTCTTCAGGTCGGCTGGCGGGCTGTGCTGGTGGTCGCCGCGCACCTGCCCGTCACCCTGCTGGCCACGGTCGGATGGGCGGTGCTGCTGCCGCCAGGACGCCGCCCCTCCCTGAGCTTCCTGTTCCGCCTGCGCTTGATCAAGGAGGCGGTCAACGCCCTGCTTCCCGTCGCCCAGGTCGGCGGTGACGTCGTTCGCGCGAGGCTGGCGGCGCGAAATGGCCTGACGGGGGCGGAGTCCGCGGCGGCGGCCGTGGTGGACGTGCTGGCCAGCACGGTGGGCCTGGCGTTGTTCATCCTGACCAGCCTGATCGTGGCCATGCTCGTGTTGCATGACTCGCGCCTGGCCCAGGCGGGGCTGGCCGTGATCGCCATCGTCGCCGCGCTGGGCCTGACCCTCTTCGCCGCCCATAGGGCCGGTCTCCATCGACGCCTGGGTCAGTTTTCCCGGCGTTGGACCGCCATGGCCGAACGGATCGGGGAACTGGGCGAGGCCTTCCGAGCCATCGGCCGGCAGCGCCGACAGATCGTCGCTTCCTGGGCCTGGCACCTGGCCGCCTGGGGCGCGGGAGCTCTGGAGACCTATGTCTCGATGTGGGCGCTGGGTCTGGCCCCCTCGCTGACCCAAGCCTTGATCGTGGAAGGCCTGGCCCAGGCGGCCAAGGTCGTCGGCTTCGCCATTCCCGGCGCCCTGGGCGTTCAGGAGGGCGGCTATCTGCTGCTGGGCGGCGCCTTGGGCCTCGCGCCGGACCAGGCCATGGCCCTCTCCCTGCTGCGCCGACTGCGCGAGCTGACGCTGGGCGGCGTCGGCCTGGTGCTCTGGCGGACGACCAAACCCGCCGCTTGAGCGCGTTAGAGCCAGCCGTTGGATCGCGCGATCCGGCCGGCCTCGACCCGATTGGCCGCGCCCAACTTCTGAGCCGCCTCGGAGAGGTAGTTGCGCACCGTTCCGGGCGAGAGGTCCAGGATGTCGGCGATGTCCTTGTTCGAACGCCCCTCCTCGGCCAGCCGCAGGATTTCGCGCTCGCGGTCGGTCAGCGGATCTGGCTGAGCGTCCCAGATGGCCTCGGACAGCTCTGGCGCGATGGCGCGGCCGCCAGCGGCGACCGTGCGCACGGCGGCGGCCAACACGCTGGCAGGACCGTCCTTCAACAGGTAGCCCTTGACCCCCGCCTCCATGGCGCGACGCAGGTAGCCTGGCCGACCAAAGGTGGTGACGATCAGCACGCGCGTCGCCGCCGCGTCCGCCTTCAGGCGCGTGGCGACATCGATCCCCGTCAGATAGGGCATCTCGATGTCGGAGATCAGCACGTCGGGCTTCTCGGCGCGCACCAGTTCCAGCGCCTCGCCGCCGTCCGCAGCCCGGCCGACGACCTTGATATCCCCTTCCAGTTCCAGAAGGGCGCTCAGCGCGCCCAACACCATCTTCTGGTCTTCGGCGATGACGACGCGGATCACTGCACAGCCTCCAAGGGCGCGGCGGCGACCAGTTGGGTGCCCCTCTTGTCGGATTTGATCTCCAGCGCCCCGCCGATCGCGGCCAGCCGCGCGCGCATTCCCTTCAGGCCGGAGCCCTCGACCAGACGTCCGCCCTTGCCATTGTCGATGATGCTGAGGACCAGGTTCGAGGCGCTGGGCCGCAGGCTGATCTCGCAGCGCGTGGCGCCGGAATGGCGGATGACGTTGGTCACCCCTTCGCGGAGGGCCATGGCCAGCACCGCCTCCTGGCCCGGATAGCCGTCGATGGTCACGGTCGAGATCTCGGCGATGATGCCCGCCGCGGTGAGCGCGTGACGCGCCTTGTCCAACTCGAACGCCAGGGAAGCGCCCTTCATGCCGACGACGGCGACACGGACTTCGGACAAGGCCTCGCGCGCGGCGGCGGCCACGGCCTGCATCTCGCGCTCGGCCGCCTCGGCGTCTCGGCGGACCAGTCGGGCGGCCAGCTCGGCCTTGACGGCCACCAGGGTCAGGGTGTGGCCCAGAAGATCGTGCAGGTCGCGAGAGATCCGCTCGCGCTCGGCCATGGTGGCCAGGGCCCGAACCTCCTCGTGCGCGACGGACAGTTCCTGGTTCTTGCGCTCGACATCCGCCTGCATCAGAGCGCCGAAGCCCGTGATGGCGCCGAAGATCAAACCCGCGAGCCAATTGGGCCAGGCATTTCGATCGAGCCAGAGACCGACGAGCAGCAGCAACACCTCCAGCGCCACCATCGTCTGGACCGCCCGCCGCCGGGGCATGAGCCGGGCGGCGAAGGACATCGAATAGATCGTGTAGACGCTCCAGCCGGTGTAAAATGGCGAAAGCGACACCCCGATCCCGAAGATCGCCAGCACCTGCCACAGATGGGGCCGGCCGTTCTGACGCCAGATCTTCCAGAAGAGCGCCAAGAATCCCGCCGCCGCCAGGCAGGACGCGACAACTTCGAACGTTCCGGGTTTTCGGAAGAGCCAGCCGACGAAGTAAAATGGCAGGTAGGACAGGAACAAAAGGCTCCAGCGACGCCGGAAACTATGACCCGGCGTCGCCAGCGTGTCGGGCTCCGACACGCTGGCTTGGCTTTTCCGGAGGCTCGCGGTCTCTTGGTTCATGCTGGCGATGTCGCGCGCGGTCCCGGGCATGGTCAAGCCGCTTGCCGGCGCCATGCGATCCGCGAACCGATCACGGCGGCCACGGCGATGGCGACCAGGACCGAGAGGTGGCCTTGCACGTCCGCCATCGGCTTCAGCCCCGACAGCATCAGCGACAGCTGGCCCAGGTGATACGACGGGGTGACCTCGGCGATATGGCCGATCCAGGACGGCATGACGTCCAGGGGGATCCACAGGCCGCCGAACAAGCAGAAGGCCAGGAACAGCAGGTTGGCGAAGGCCGTCGCGCCCTGCGAGCCCAGACGCAGGCCGAGATTCAGGCCGATCAGGGCGAACAGCACGGCCGAAACCAGCCCCAGGCTCAAAGTCGCCGCCCAGCGCCAGGGCGTCATGACCACGCCGCCGAAATAGGCCATCACGCCCAGCAGGCCGACGGCGAGGCCCACCAGGGCCAGGGCCGCCGCCAGCCGTCCCAGCAGATAGGCGCCGGCCGGCAGCGGCGCGATCTGCTTGAGTTCGATCAGCTTGGCCTCGCGCTCGGCCGCCACCGCCGCGCCGAAGCCGAACATGGCCGGCGCGATCGACGCGAAGATCACATAGTTGGCCAGCATGGCGTGCGCCGCCTCCTCATGGCCGTGGCTCAGACCCAAGCCGATGACGCCGTAAAACAGCAGCGGCAAGGCCAGGCTGGGGATCAGGAATTGCGGCGTCCGCCAGGTCGACAGGATCTGGGTGCGGGCTTCTCGGCCGTAGACGGCCAGGGTGTGAAAGAGCGACATCTCAGGCGGCCTCGATCTGGCGTTGGGTTTGGGGGAATGCGGCGCCGGTCTGGACCAGACGCGTGACGGCGTCCTCCAGCGAGGCGCCGGAGACGGTCAGGTCGTCGATCGTCTCGTCGCGCGCCAGCAGCTCGCGCAGGGTGGCCGGCGCCGAGGAGGTCAGCAGAGTGACGCGGCCGCCGTCGCGACTGACGCCCGTGACATGCGCCAGAGCCGACAGGTCGCCGTCCGACAGCCGGGTGCGACAGCGGATGGCGACGCCGGAAACGCGGGCCTTGATGGCCTCGGGCGATCCATCGGCGATGACCCGCCCCTTGTCGATCACGACGATGCGGTCGGCCAGGGCCTCGGCCTCGTCCAGGTGGTGGGTGGTCAGCAGCACGGCCGCCCCCCGGGCGATCTCGCCTCGCACGGCGGTCCACAGCGCGCGGCGGGCGTCGATGTCCATGCCGGTGGTCGGCTCGTCCAGAACCAGCAGGTCCGGGCGGCCGGCGATGGCCAAGGCGAACTGCACCCGGCGCTGCTGGCCGCCGGAAAGAGCGCCGCAGCGGCGACGCTCAAGGCCTTCCAGGCCAGCGAGGCGGATGATCTCGTCCAGCGGACGCGGCTTTGCATAGTAGCCGCGAAATAGCGCGATCTGCTCGCGGACGGTCAAGGTGCGCGGCAGGCCAGCTTCCTGCAACATCACCCCAAGGCGGCCGCGGGCTTCGAGGTCATGCGGATCGACGCCAAACAGCCGAGCCTCGCCCGCGTCGGGGCGCAGACGGCCGGTCAGCAGGGCGACGCTGGTGCTCTTGCCCGCGCCATTAGGGCCCAGCAGGGCGACGCACTGGCCGGGACGGATGGCGAGATCCAGGCCGTCCAGGGCCAGGGTCTTTCCGCGCCGCTTGATCGTCTTTTGCAGCACCGCGATCGGCGGCGCGTAGGTTCCGGGTGACATGTGTTTGGCTCCCTCAGTGTGAAGCCAACATGCCGCCGCCAAGCGCGGCCCATCAGTGTCGCCCGTCAGGAGGCCGGCATGACAAACGTCACCTCACCGGGCCACGCGCTCGTCGAGCCTCCGCGACGACGCGCCGCGCCCACGCTCCGTCCGCTTTCGAAGCCCGACCTTGGAGCCGCCGCCGGACCTGATACGAATGGGATTCGACGCTGAGTCCTCGGAGGGGCGGTCCATGCACACGCGGAGAATTCTGGTCACGGGCGGGGCGGGCTTCGTCGGCTCGCACCTTTGCGACCGGTTGCTGGACAGCGGCGCGGAGGTGCTGTGCGTCGACAACTATTACACCGGCTCGCGCCTCAACGTGGCGCAGAACCTCTCCAACCCGCGCTTCGAGCTGCTGCGCCACGACGTGACCATGCCGCTCTATGTCGAGGTCGATCAGATCTATAATCTGGCCTGCCCGGCCAGCCCGGTGCACTACCAGTTCGACCCGGTGCAGACGACCAAGACCAGCGTCCACGGGGCCATCAACATGCTGGGCCTGGCCAAGCGGGTGAAGGCCAAGATCCTCCAGGCCTCGACCTCGGAGGTCTATGGCGACCCCACCGTCCACCCGCAGGTCGAAAGCTACTGGGGCAACGTCAATCCGATCGGCCTGCGCTCTTGCTACGACGAGGGTAAGCGCTGCGCCGAGACCCTGTTCTTCGACTACTGGCGCCAGCACAAGCTACGCATCAAGGTGGCGCGGATCTTCAACACCTACGGGCCGCGGATGCACCCGAACGACGGACGTGTGGTGTCGAACTTCATCGTCCAGGCCTTGAAGGGCGAGGACATCACCCTTTACGGCGACGGCAACCAGACCCGCTCGTTCTGCTATGTCGACGATCTGGTCGACGGCCTGATCCGGCTGATGAACACCGGCGACGAGGTGACGGGACCGATCAATCTCGGCAACCCGGTCGAGTTCACCATAAAGCAGTTGGCCGACCTGGTCCTGGAGCTGACGGGCAGCAGATCGGCGGTCGTCCACCGTCCCCTGCCCTCCGACGACCCCCGCCAGCGCCAGCCCGACATCACCCTGGCGAAACAGCTGCTCGACTGGACCCCCACCGCGCCGCTGAAGGTCGGCCTGATGAAGACGATCGAATATTTCGACGGCCTGCTGAAGGCGGCCTGATCCGAGCGAGCCTAGCCTTAGCGCTTGCGGAACAGGTCGGACTCCGGCCCGTCATTGCGCCGGCCGAGCCAGCCCATCCAGAAGTGGGCGTAGTCGCGCAGCATGTCGCGCGGCACGAAGAAGCCGTGGCGATAGGGTGTGTCCACGCCGATCGCCAGCTTGGGATCGGGATGGTCGCCGTACCAGGTGCCGAACAGGCGATCCCAGAGCGGCATGATCGCGAAGTGGCCGGTCGGATAGCTCATGTCCAGCTTGTGGTGCAGCCGGTGATGGTTGGGCGACTGGACCAGCCAGCGGCCGACGAAGCCCCAGTCGGACTCGATCCGCGAATGGATCAGGAAGCCGATGCCGACCACCAGCACGTTGACATAAATCATCACCTCGGGCGGCGCGCCCAGCACGGCCAGCGGCAGATTGACGATAAAGACCGCGGTGAAGGGCGCTGGATGCTGCCGCGCCGACGTCACCACGCTGAACTGCTCGGCCGAGTGATGGTAGCGATGAAGAGGCCAGAAGAGCCTCGTGTGATCCGTTCGGTGGGTCCAATAGTCGAAGAAGGTGTAGACCGCGAAATAAAGTGGGATCTGCGCCGCGAACGGCAGCGGCGGGGCCCCCAGGTTCACGCCGGTCGCGCGTTGGATCGCGTCATGGATCCAGCCGCCCGAAATCATCGACGCGCCCAGCAGCAGCAAGCGGCCCACCACGTCGAGAACATGGCCCTGACCCAGGATGAAGACGGCCAGGTCCGTCTTCATGGACGCCGTCGGCGCCAACACCAGCTGGCGCAGCGAACTGGCGTTCCAGCCGACCACGATGCTCTCGATCCATAGCGCCGTCGGCAGCAGCAGGAAGATCAGGAAGACATTGTTCAGGTGGTCGTGGAGCGGCAGGGTCTTGTGAACGATCGGCAGCACCAGTTGGGCTGGAACGACCTTCAGCGCGCCCCACCAGGCGCCGCTCGCCACGGCGACATAGGCCAGGAAGCCGATCACCAACGCCGGCCGCCCCACGCCCTTGGCGTCGAGAACGCCGGCGCCGATCTCGCTGGCGGGCCTGAGGACTGCAGGTTTCACGACGTCCCGCTCCATGGGTTGCAGGCCGCATAGATGGCGCGGCGCCGTTAAAACTTGGTGTGGCTCGAGCCTTCGCAAGGAGAAGGCGAGCGCCTCGGCGTCTTGCCCCGGCCGTTCCGCCAGCCTAACAGCCGATCATGAAGCGCCACGCGCCACTCATTGTCCTGCTTATGGCCGCTTCGGCGCCGGCGATCGTCCGCGCCCAGGAGGTCGAGGCGATCTCGGTCTGGGGGCGACGCGCCAACGAGATCGGCCGCGCGACCTCCGCCAGCGAAGGCAAGGTCTCATACAGCGATTTCGCCGCCCGACCGCTGCTACGGCCCGGCGAGCTGATCGAGGCCGTGCCGGGCCTGGCCGCCACCCAGCACTCCGGGGCGGGCAAGGCCAATCAGTACTTCCTGCGCGGCTTCAATCTGGACCACGGCACCGACCTGGCCGCCTCGCTGGACGGCGCGCCACTGAACCTGCCTAGCCACGGCCATGGCCAGGGCTATCTGGACCTGAACATCCTGACGCCAGAGTTCGTCCACGATATCAGCTTCCGGAAGGGCCCCTACGCGGCGGACAACGGCGACTTCGCCACGGCCGGAGCGGTGGCCTTCGACACCGCCGATCACCTGCACGGCGATGGCGTCCAGGCCTGGACCGGGGACCACGCCCACTATCGCGCGGTTGGATCCAAGGGCGTGACCGACAATGTCCTGGTCGCCGGAGACATCACCCGCTCACGCGGCGCCTGGTCGACGCCGGAGGACCTGCGAAAGATCAACCTCCTGGGGCGCGCCATGGTGCGGGGCTGGTCGATCACCGCCCTGGCCTATGATGCGAAGTGGAACGCCACCGATCAGATCCCCCGCCGGGCGGTCGAGGACGGGATGTTGGGACGGCTGGACGCCATCGACCCAACCGACGGGGGGACAACCTCGCGCTATATCCTGTCGGCCCGACGCCGCGACCTCCTGCGCGGCCTGGACGCTGTGGCCTATGTCCAGCGCTACAAGCTCGATCTCTATTCGAACTTCACCTACTTCCTCGAGGATCCGATCCACGGCGATCAGTTCGAGCAAGCCGACCAGCGCTGGATCTACGGCGGCTCGCTGACCAAGCGTTGGAGCCTGGGCGACGGCTGGAGCGCGCGGACGGGCGTCTCGGCCCGCGTCGACGACATCGGCAAGGTCGGTCTCTATCGCACCTCCGCCCGCGCGCGTCTGCGGACGGTGCGGCAGGACGCCCTGACCGAATGGTCCACCGCCGTCTGGGGCGAGGCCTCTCGGCGGTTTGGCAAGCTGGACGCCACCTTCGGCCTGCGCGCCGACGCCCTCGGCGCGGATGTCTCGGCCGGCGATCCGCGCAACGCCGGAACGGTGAGCGACGCCCAGCTCAGTCCGAAACTGGCCCTGGCCTGGCGCGTCTCCAGGACGTTCGAGCTCTACGCCGACGCCGGACGCGGCTTCCATTCCAACGACGCGCGCGGCGCGGTGATCACGGTCGATCCCGTCACCGGCGATCCGGCCCCGCGCGCGCCGCTGCTCTCGCCCACCGACGGCGCGGAGCTGGGTTTGCGCTGGAAACGGGGCGGCTTGTCGCTGACGGCGGCCGCCTGGACGCTGCATGTCGACAGCGAGCTCGTCTATGTCGGCGACTCGGGGTTCACCGAAGCGGCTGGCGCGACCCAACGCCGAGGCGTCGAACTGCTGGCCGACTGGCGTCCCACCTCGACCTTGAGCCTGACGGGATCCTGGGCGGGGACCCACGCCCGCTTCACCAACGGCGACCGCGTTCCCAACGCCGTCGACTCGGTGGTGAGCGCCGGCGCGACCTGGAAACCGCGCCCGACCTCGACCCTGTCGCTCACCTATCGCCGCCTGGGCGCCGCGCCGTTGATCGAGGACGATTCGGTGCGATCACGGCCCACCAGCCTGCTCAACGCGCTTATCGTCCAGGACATCGGCCGCGCCAGCCTGATGGTCGAGATCCTGAACCTGACCAACGGCAAGGGCGACGACATCGCCTATTTCTACGCCTCGCGCCTGCCGGGCGAACCGGCCGGCGGTGTCGACGACGTCCATTTCCACCCGGTCGAACCGCGCGCGCTTCGTGTCGGCTTGAAGATCAATTTGTGACGTTTGGGCGGAAAAGGGGGTGATTTTCCTCCTCGCTCCCGCCAAGCTCATCCTGGGGTATTCGTCAGGGTTCTGATCCGAGGGGCTTTCCAACTTGTCCAAGCGTTCCATCCGATACGCCGTCGTCGGCGTCGTCGCCGCCGCGCTCGCGGCTTCCACCGCCGCTCACGCCGACGCCATTCGCCAGACCAAGGCGCCCTTCGAGGACAAGTTCCGCCAGTTGGAAGGCGAGGACTGGCCCACGCCCACGGACTACCGCAACGCTTCGGGCGCCCCGGGCTATCGCTACTGGCAGCAGAAGGTCGACTACGACGTCGCCGTTCGCCTGAACGAAGACACCAAGACCCTGACCGGCCGCGAAACGATCACCTACCGCAACAATTCGCCCGACAGCCTGCCCTATCTGTGGCTGCTGCTGGACCAGAACGCCAAGCGCAACTCGATCGCCGAGATGACCGAGACGGTTTCGGGCGACAGCATCAGCCTCAACGAAATCCGCCGCATCCAGCGTTTCAGGGAATGGGAAGGCGGCTTCACGATCAAGTCGGTGAAGGACGCCTCGGGCCGGGACCTCAAGTTCACGGTGGTGGACACCCTGCTGCGCGTCGACCTGCCCCAGGCCGTCAAGGGCGGCGGCGGCGAGACCAAGCTCGTTATCGAATGGAGCCTGCCGCTCATCGAAAACAAGGTGATCGGCGGCCGCAGCGGCTATGAGTGCTTCACCGGCAAGGGCGAGGACGGCAACTGCATCTTCGAGGCCGCGCAGTGGTTTCCCCGCCTGGCGGTCTATTCGGACTATGAGGGCTGGCACAACAAGGCCTTCCTCGGCTCGGGCGAGTTCACCCTGGAGTTCGGCGACTATCGCGTCGCCCTGACCGTGCCGTCGGATCACGTGGTCTCGGCCACCGGCGTGCTCCAGAACCCGGCGGCGGTGCTCTCGCCCGCCCAGCGCGACCGCCTGACCAAGGCCCGCACGGCCAGCGAGCCGGTCTATATCGTCACGCCCGAGGAAGCCGTCGCCGCCGAGAAAAGCAAGGCCAAGACCGAGAAGACCTGGATCTTCCAGGCCAGCAACGTCCGCGACTTCGGCTGGGCCAGCTCGCGCAAATTCACCTGGGACGCCATGGGCGTGAAGCAGGCGGATCCGAAGGCCGAGCACCCCGTGGTGATGGCCATGTCGTTCTTCCCCAAGGAAGCGCGGCCGCTGTGGGACGCCTATTCGACCAAGTCGATCGCCCACACCCTGAAGGTCTATTCCGACTTCACCTTCCCCTACCCTTACCCGGTGGCTCAGTCGGTCAACGGCCCGGTCGGCGGGATGGAATATCCGATGATCAGCTTCAACGGTCCCCGGCCGGTGAAGGACAAGAAGACGGGCAAGCTGACCTATACCGACCGCGCCAAGTACGGCCTGATCGGCGTGGTGATCCACGAGGTCGGCCACAACTACTTCCCGATGATCGTCAATTCCGACGAGCGTCAGTGGACCTGGATGGACGAGGGCCTGAACAGCTTCCTGCAGTTCGAGGCCGAGAAGCAGTGGGACAAGAAGTTCCCCTCGCGTCGCGGCGAGCCCAAGAACATCGTCGAGTACATGGTCAGCCAGGACCAGGTGCCGCTGATGACCCAATCGGACTCGGTGATCCAGTTCGGTCCCAACGGCTACTCCAAGCCCGCGACCGCCCTGGTCATCCTGCGCGAGACCGTCATGGGCCGCGAGCTGTTCGACCGGGCCTTCAAGGAATACGCGACCCGCTGGCGCTTCAAGCACCCCACGCCCTATGACTTCTTCCGGACGATGGAGGAGTCGTCGGGCGTCGATCTCGATTGGTTCTGGCGCGGCTGGTTCTATTCGACCGACCATGTCGACATCGCGCTGGACAAGATTGTCCAGGGCCGCGTCGACAGCGGCGATCCGGACGCGGAAGCCGCCGTCCGCAAGGCCGAGCGCGCCAAGGAGCCGGAGTCGCTGACCGCCAGCCGCAACACCGGCAAGACGGTCGTGGAGCTGGATCCCAAGACCCGCGACTTCTACGACCAGACCGACGAGTTCGCGGTGTTCGACGGCGCCCGCAAGAAGGCCAAGGCGGCGCGCGAGGACCTGACGCCCGAGGAGCAGGCCGCCCAGGACTTCAAGGACAACCTCTATCGCTTCACGTTCCGCAACATCGGCGGCCTGGTCATGCCGGTGATCCTGAAAATGGACTTCACCGACGGCACGTCCGAGACCGTCCGGATCCCGGCGGAAATCTGGCGTCACAACGCCAAGCAAGTGACCTGGCAATACGTCTCGGCCAAGCAACTGAAGGGCGCCGAGCTGGATCCGCTGTGGGAAACCGCCGACGCCGACCGCGGCAACAACGTCTATGACGGTCCGATCACCCGGACGACCTTCAAGATGGCCAAGCCTCCGGAAGGCGGTAACCGGATGAAGGACGCCAACCTGGAGGTCGGTTCCGACAGCCTGGCCACGCGTCCGAGCGCCGAACCGAAGAAGGACGAAGGCTCAAAGTGATCCGGCGCGCGGCCGTCCTGATCGCGGCGGCGGGCCTGGCCCTCGCCCCGCTCCCGGCGGCCGCGCACCGCGGCCACGGCGCCCTGAGCGTCGTGGAGATCGACGCCAAGACCGGCGCGGTGACGGTCAGCCACCGCGTTCCGGCGCACGACGCCGAGCCGGCCCTGGCCGCCATCGCCCCCGACGCCCAGACCAGCCTCGATGATCCGGAGGCGGTCGAGGCGCTGAAACGCTACATGGCCAAGCGCTTCGATCTGACGGTCGCGGACAAGCCGGTCGCGCTCACGCTCAAGGATATGACACTCGGCGCGGACGAGGTCCGGTTCGAGTACGCCGGAAGTGTGGCGACCGCCGACGTC
>NZ_SZWJ01000019.1:0-68393 GCF_012184455.1 Caulobacter sp. SSI4214
GCGCCAGGGCCTCCGCGCTCAGGGCCGCGAAGGCCGGCCGCACCGGCGCGAAGCTGGGGCCCAGCAGCAGTCGCGCGCCCTCCGGGACCAGCCCGGCATAGTCGGCGTCGGCCCGCGTCGGTCCCGAGTCCAGCACCAGATCCGCCGCCAAGGGCCGGTCGGCCAGGTCGTCGATCACCAGGCTCGGCCGGCCTCGCGCGCGGGCGCGGTGGTCGGGCGCGGCCAGGCCGTAGTGGTCGAACACCAGGGCGTCGAAGCCGTCGTCGCGCTCGGCGCGGACCGCGTCGGGGGCGAAGGCCTCCAGCACGTGGCCGACCTCGGGCGTCGCCTTGAACGCGCAGGCCGCGCCGCGCGCTTCCAGGGCCTGGGCCAGGGTCAGGGACCGCATGACGTGCCCGCCGCCCACCGTGGGCCCGGCGGCGCAGATGAAGAGGAGTCTGGGTCTGGCTTGCCGGGTCATGCGCGTGGATCGCCGCTGTCGTCCTCGGGCCGGTCGGAGGCGGCCGAGACGATCCCGACGAAGGGCCGTCCGGCGAATGTCGCTCGAAGAATATGACGTCTAGAGCGTGGGTGTCCGCTCGCGCTGCTGTTGCTTCTTTTCGCGAGCATAGCCGCGCATGAAAAACCAGTGGATGGCGAAGGCGCCGCCGACCGCGAACCAGAGGATCAAGAAAAGCCGGACGAAAGGATCCATCTAGTCCTCCACGCGATAGAGAACGTAGTGCAGCGCGCCTTGCAGGGCAAGAAAGCTCACCATCGCCCCGTAGAACAGCCACGGATTGGCGTGGCCCGCCACCAAGGGCTGAAGAAACGCTCCGCCGAGGAAGGCCACGGACGAAGCGTTGCACGTCGACGCCAGGGCCTTGCGCTGTTCGTTGCGCGCGGCCTTGCCGGGCGGCGGATAGGTCGGCGGCTCAATCATGGGGCGAACATAACGCGAACATTCGCGCGCCGCAAAGCGTAAAAATCAGGCTTTCGCCTTGGTCGCGCGGGGCTTCCGGGGCTTGGGAACGGGCGAGGTTTCGTCCGTCGTCTCGACCTTCTTCGCTCTTGGCTTGCGCTTGGGCTTCGGGGCCTCGACCGCCGGCGTCTCGACCGGCGGCTCGGGAACCTCGACCCCGATCCGCCGCAGCACCTCGCGGGCCGCGCGGTCGGTTTCGTTGACGGGCGCGTAGGTCCAGCCGTGGAAGGCCCCGCCATAGGGCCGGGCCGCGCCCAGGTCTTCCAGCTCCTCGTGGAACAGGCGGAACTTCAGGCTCTGGCCGTCCATCTTCAGCACGAAGACCGGCTTGCCGGTCGAGGCCGCTTCGGTGGCCATGTTGGTCGAGTCCTCGGTGACGAGGATGTAGTCGGCGGCGGCCAGGAAGGCGAAATAGGGGTTCTGGCCCGGGTCCGCGCCCGCGCCGTCGGGCCAGATCAGGCCGGGCAGGTGGCGCAGCCGGGCGGCCATCAGGGCGCGGGCCGGCTCGGGCGTGCGCCGCGAGAAGGTCATCAGCAGCGCGCCGCCGTCCTGCTCCAGCGGGATCTGAATCGCGTGGGCGATCTGGGCCGCGCGTTCGCTGGAGAGGTCGAAGGCCTTGGACTTGCCGCCGACCAGCACCGCCACGCGCGGGCGGGGCAGGGGATCGATGAGGGCCTTGAAGGCCTGGTATTCGGTCGCCAGCCGCGCGGGCGTCACCCGGTGCGGCGAGCCGGTGATCGGGAAGACGTTGTCGCCGCTCAGGCGGTCGTGCCGGGGGGGAATGACCAGGTCGAACATCTGCGGCGGCACGCGCGGATCCTGGATCTGGACGACATAGGTCTTGCCGCCCGACCAGCGCCTGGCGCGGATCGACAGCGGCAGGGTGGCGCGGCCGGCGGCGATCCACAGGTCGGGCCAGTCCTCGCCCTTGCCGCGCGGTATGCCGCTGTCCGGCGTCATCCAGCGCCGGGGCAGCAGGTTCAGCCACCAGGGCAGGCGGCCCGTGCGGCCCTTCCAGCCCACGCGCTTGACCGTGATCTCGCAGGGGACCAGGCGCGCGATCGCGTCCGACAGGCCCACGACCTGGGCCTCGATGCCGGCGCGGCCGTCGGACACGGCCCAAATCCGCAGGGGACGGTCCGCCGAGGGAAGCTTGCCAACCTGGGTCAAAGCGTCTTTCCGCAAACGAAACAAGGCCGCCCGAAAGGCGACCTCGCTCCATTGAACCCTAATTCATGGCGTAGCTAGGGCGCGTCAGGTTTGAACGTGAGCGGCTGAACCGCTCGAACGCGCCCCAAACAGGCTCCAGGGCGGACCCTACAGCCACTCCACCTTGAGGATTTCGTAGGCCTTGACGCCGCCGGGCGTATTGACCTCGACCACCTCGCCGACTTCCTTGCCGATCATCGCGCGCGACAGCGGCGACGACAGCGAGATGCGGCCCGACTTCACGTCGGCCTCGTGGTCGCCCACGATCTGGTAGCGCGCCTCTTCCTCGGTGTCCTCGTCGACCACCGACACGGTGGCGCCGAACTTCACCTGCTTGCCCGAGAGCTTAGACACGTCGATGACTTGCGCGCGAGCGATCTTGTCCTCGATCTCGGCGATCTGGCCTTCGATCCAGCCCTGACGCTCCTTGGCGGCATGGTACTCGGCGTTTTCCGACAGGTCGCCGTGCGAGCGGGCCTCGGCGATGGCCGCGATCACGGCTGGCCGTTCGACGGTCTTCAAACGCTTCAGTTCTTCGTCGAGGGTTTGATACCCCACGACGGTCATCGGCACTTTTTCCATTGCGGATTTTAGCTCGGACGCCTTGGGAGGAGAGGACTTCCAGTCGCGGGCGCTCACAACCGGGGGCTGGGAGGATAGGCGCCCCGTTCAGGATACGCAAGGGGTCGAGCTTGGCCCTGGGGAACGGGCCTGTCCGGCGAGAACTCATGTTCCGGGCCGGACAGGCGTTTTCCAGACGGGTTCGAGCGGGCTTGAGCTCGGCCCGACCTAAGCCTGCTTGGGCGTCGTGTTGATCATCCACGGGATGCCGAACCTGTCGGTCAGGCTGCCGTAGCCGGGGGACCAGAAGGTCTCGGCGAAGGGCGTCCCGACCTTGCCGCCGTCCGACAAGGCGTCGAACACGCGGCGGGCCTCGACGGGATCGTCGGTGTGATAGGTGACGTCGAAGCCGTTCTTGGGCTTGTCGATATTGGGGGCGAATTCGGGCGGCATGTCCGCGCCCATGATCGCCTGGTCGCCGACCTCCAGCCAGGCGTGCATCAGCCAATCCTTGTATTTCGGATCAACCGGCATGTCGGGCGGGCCTTCGCCGAACGGGTGGGCGGCGGTGACCTTGCCGCCCAGCGCCTGGGCGTAGAAGTCGAACGCCGCGCGGCATTCGCCCTTGAAGCTGAGGCTGGTGACGATCTTCATGGCGTCTCTCCCTGGCGTTTCCGCTACGGTAGCGGAGCACGACGACGCTTTCATGCCCAGGCGCCCAGGACTGTCAGCAGCCTTCGTCCAAACCTGTCAGGCGTAGGCGTAGGGGCCGCCGCGCTCGAGCGCGCGCTGGTAGGCCGGGCGGGCGTGGATGCGGTCCAGGAACGCCTTGACATGGGGCCGGGACGCCGCCCCGCCGCGCGCCGCGCCGGCTTCCAGCGGAAAGCTCATCATGATGTCGGCGCCGGTCAGTTCGGGCCCGGCGAACCATTCGGACTTGGAGAGCTCCGCCTCCCAGTAGTCGACGTGCAGCTTGATCTGCGGGTCGACGAAGCCGGCCTGGGCGCGGGCCGAGATCATCTTGACCAGGCCCTTCATCAGACCCGGCGAGCGGTCGGGCAGGGCGCCGAACACCAGCTTCAGCAGCAGCGGCGTCATGGCCGAGCCCTCGGCATAGTGCAGCCAATAGGTATAGCGCAGCCGCTCGGGCGCGCCCGCCGGGGGGATCAGCCGTCCCTGGCCGTGGGTCTCGAGGATGTATTCGACGATGGCGCCGGTCTCGGCGACCACAGTGTCGCCGTCGGTGATCACCGGCGACTTGCCCAGCGGATGGATCGCCTTCAGCTCGGGCGGGGCCAGCATGGTCTTGAGATCGCGCTCGTAACGCTTGATCTCGTAGGGCAGTCCCAGCTCCTCGAGGAGCCAGAGCACCCGCTGGCTGCGCGAGTTGTTCAGGTGATGGACGACGATCATCTGGCGCTTTCCCTGTGCGGAGGAGACGCCGCGAACGATGATCGCCCGCCGCGCCTTCGGCAAGGCTTGGCGCGGTCAAACCCCTCGGGCGGGCGGATGGGCCAAGGGCGCGAGGTCGGGGTCGACCCAGCCGCGACGAGCCTCGACGCTGAACAGCCGATCCCGCGACCAGTGGCTCAGCGGCCAGGCCTTGTCGCCCAGCGGCGTCGCCAGCAGGCGCGCGGCGGCCTCGCCATCGGACACGCCCGGCGGCAGGGCGGCCGCGAAGGCGCGGATGGCGGCCAGATAGGCCTGGGTGATGGTCTCGTGATAGCCGCTCGCGTCGTCGTTCACCCCGCCGACCGCGACGTTGTAGGCGCGGATGATGTCCGGCAGATCGCGCTCCAGGTCCCGATCGCGCGTCCGGACCAGGCGCAGAGTGGCGGTCAGGTGGGCGGCGTGGGTCCACTGATCCTTGGGCAGGCTGCGGTCCAGCAGGCGCTCGGCGAGCAGGGCGACCTCGTCGTCGGTGTAGGTCACGGGACGCTCCTCGAGCTTCTGCCCGTCCGGATACAAGCCTTGGCGCCGAAAGAGAAGGCCAAGCTTGGCCTTAAAAGGTTTCCGCCGGCCGTCGTTCGGCGTCCAGGCGCAGGACGACGTCGGCCGCGGCGGGCAGGTCCTCGGCGATCCAGCGGGTCAGGCGTTCGTAGTGGGCGACGAAACGGTCCAGCTGGGTCTCGTCCATGGCCAGGGCCGGATCGCGACCCTGGGCGATGAGGCGCTGGCGCAGGCGCTCTTCCTGCTGGCCTCGCCAGCGGCGCACGACCTCGAAGTCCGGGGCCAGCAGCAGCACCAGGCGATCCAGGCGCTGGAACAGGGAGCGATAGGGCCCGGCCAGGGCGGCGTTGGCGTAGCCGCGCCACAGCCCGTCGGCGTCTTCCTCGCGCTCCAGGCGGTTGATCGGGTCCGCCAGCAAGGGCGCCGGCTGCGGCCGGGCGCCGACGCACCAGCCTTCCAGCAGTACGATATCGGCGGGGCCGTCGAACACCGGCCGCTCGGCTTCCGGCGCGGGGTCGTCGCGCGCCTTGTCGAAGCGGGGCAGGACGACGGGCCCGTGTTGGCCAAGGGCCTCCAGCACGGCGACGCCCAGGGCCGGGTCGTGCGTGCCGGGAACGCCCCGCGTGGCCAGCAGCGGATGGACCTCCCGGGCCAGGGCCTGGCGCGCGGCGTGGGACAGATAGAGGTCGTCGATCGACAGCACGGCGCCGCGCAGGTCCCGGGCCTCCAGCAGCCAGGCCAGCAAGGCGGTCAGGGTCGACTTGCCCGAGCCCTGCGGGCCGCAGACGCCGACGACCAGCGGCCGGCGTTCGGCCGTCGCCGTCCAGGCCGCGATCCGGGCCGCCAGAGGCCGGTGCAGGCGGGCGGCCAGATCGGAGAAGGCGGGCGGAAGGCGCTCGTCTCGCGCGAATTCGGCGATCAGCGCGGCCTCGTCCCGCATCAGAAGCTGTTGCTCCAGCGGTCCTGCCGGGGGAGGGGCAGGGAAGCCTGGAACACCAGGCCTTCGGGACGGAAGTCGAAGCGGGCCTCACCCTTCTGCTCGCGCCGGATCGAGCTTTCGATCAGGCGGACGCCGAAGCCGAGGGTGGTCGGCGCGTTGACGGGCGGTCCGCCGGTCTCGCGCCACGTGAACGTCAGGTTTCCGCTGTCCGGATCGATGGCCCAGGTCAGGCCGACCCGCCCGCCAGGCGCGGACAGGGCGCCGTACTTGGCGCTGTTGGTGGCCAGTTCGTGGAACACCATCGAGAGGCTGACGGCCGTGTGCGGCGACAGCGCCGCCGACGGTCCCGCGCGGTCGATCCGGTCGCCGTGGGCCCCGATGCTGGCCTCGATCAACTGGCCCATGTCGGCCTCGCGCCAGCCCGTGCGGGTCAAGAGGTCGTGGGCGCCGGAGAGCGCGATCAGCCGTTCGGTGAAAACCTCCAGCGGCGCCTTGTCGACCTTGGCGAAGCTCTGGCGGGCCAGGGCCTGCACCGTGGCCAGGGTGTTCTTCACCCGGTGGTTCAGCTCGTTGATCATCACCGCCTGCCGCTCCTCGCGGGCCTTCAGCTCGCGCGAGGTCTCGCGCAGGGCGGCGTGGACGGCGGCGATCTCCTCCAGCCCGCCGGGCGGGGCTTCGGGCAGCAGCTCGCCGCGCCCGATCATGGCGGCGTCCGAGACCAGCCGGTCGATCTCGTCATTGATGCGTCGCGCATAGGCCAGGGACAGCGCGACCCCGAGGATCAGCAGAGCCAGGAAGATCCCCGTCACCACCGCCACCGAGCGATTGATGGTGTTGGTGAGATCCGCCTCCGGAATGCCCACCACCAGGGTCCAGCCGGTCTGGGACGAGCGGACATAGGCGTTGGTGATCGGCACATGCTCGAACGACCGCGTCTTGACCACGCCCTCGGTGGAATCGCGAAGGCGGCCCACGATCGCCCCGGTGGCCGCGACGCCGGTGAACCGATCGTTCAGCCGAGATCGGGCGACGACCCGCAGATTGTTGTCCAGCAGGGTCGCGACCCAGCGCTCGGGCACGCGCTGCTGGCGGAACACCGAGGTGAAGGACGCCGCGTCGACGACGTAGGACAGCACATAGAAGCGTCCCTTGATCACGATCGGCGCGTCGACGGTGATCACCGGCTTTCCGGCCACGGGGCTGGTCAGCAGGTCGGAGATCCGCCCGCGACCCGGCTGATAGGCGCCGGTCTCGTTGCGCGAAATCTGGACGCGCGGCAGCGGCGCGCCATAGGGCTTCAGCGTGTTGAGCACCTCCTGGCCGTCGCCGTCGGTCAGCGCGATCCAGCCGGGCCGCGAGAGCATGGCGGCGCGGGCTCGGGCATGGAAGCCGGCCAGGTCGCCCCCCAGCAGGGCCGGGTCGGTCGCCAGGGTCTCGACCACCGAAACGCCGACGCCGGCCTGGCGGTCGACGGCGCCGGACAGCGCCCGGGCGGTGGTCGACAGCTGCTGATAGAGTTGGCCCCGGGACTCACGGTCGACGCTGGCCAGCAGAAAGCCCATCGACAGAAGGGCCGGAACCAGCAGGCTGACGGTCAGCAGGACCAGCCGGCCACGGACCGAACCGACCCGGCGTCCCGCCCGCGGATCGTTTCGTTCCACTGGTCTCATGCCCCCGCTAGACCCGCCATGGCCAGAACCTGATCGCCCCGATTCCCTCTGTATATCGAAGCGAGTCGTGTCCAGCGTCTCAAAAATCCATCGTTTTCCACGAAGACCTGAAGCGGAGCGATCGCCCGATCAGCTGAACCGTATCCTTGCGGGGGTGTTGTGCGTTATGAGACGCGCATGAAGAACCTGCCCAACATCCTGACCGGCTCGCGCCTGGTGATGGCGCTGTTCATGTTCGTGGCGATGGCGGCCGCGGCCGGCGTCGTGCCCGGCCTGTCCATCGACGTTCAAAGTCAGCTGCGCCTGGAGCGCTGGGCGTTCTACGCCTTCGTCATCGCCTCGGTGACTGACTTCTTCGACGGCTGGCTGGCCCGCAAGCTGGACGCGGTCAGCGTCTGGGGCGCGATCCTGGATCCGATCGGCGACAAGATCCTGGTCTGCGGCGCCCTCTTGGGCCTGCTGGCCCTGGGCTCGAACAGTGGCGTGGTGTTGCCGGCCGGCCTGATCCTGTTCCGCGAATTCACGGTCAGCGCGCTGCGCGAGGTCGGGGCGGGCAAGGGCGTCAAGCTGCCGGTGACCCTGCTGGCCAAGTGGAAGACCACCCTGCAGCTGGTGGCCATCGGCGCCGAGATGATCCTGGCCTCATGGGGCGCGTTCGGCCTGCCGCCGGACCCCGGCGTGGTGGGCGGCTTCACCGTCTTGGCGCAATTCCTGCTCTGGGCGGCCACCGGCGTGACCCTGATCACTGGGGCCCAGTACTGGGAAGCCGCGCGCAAGGCGCTGACGTAAAGCATCGCGCGGAAAAGTGGACGCCGGTTTTCCGCTAAAGCGATGCGAAAACTGGTATCGAGAGCATCGCGCGGAAAAGTGGACGCCGGTTTTCCGCTAAAGCGATGCGAAAACTGGAAACTAGAGCGAGGTTGAACCAGATCGCGCGGGCAGCCGTTCCCCAGCCGTAACGCTTCCGGGGACCTCCACACGTGACCTTGCATCAAGGCCTGGCTTTCGGCCTGATCGTCGTGACCATCGCCGCCTTCGTCTGGGGGCGCTGGCGCTATGACCTGATCGCCCTGGCCTCGCTGGCCGTGGGGGTGATCAGCGGGCTGATCCCGGTCAAGGACGCGTTCGAGGGCTTCGCCAACGACATCGTGGTCATCATCGCCAGCGCCCTGGTGCTGAGCGCCGCCGTCGCGCGGTCGGGGATCGTCGATCTCCTGATGGCGCCGCTGCTGCCCCGGCTGAAGGACGAGCGCGCCCAGGTTCCGGTCCTGGCCGGCGCGACCGCCGTGCTGTCGATGGCCACCAAGAACGTCGGGGCCCTGGCCTTGATGCTGCCCAGCGCCCTGCAGCTGGCTCGCCGCACCGGCGTATCGCCCGGACGCCTGCTGATGCCGATGTCGTTCGGCTCGCTGGTCGGCGGCCTGGCCGTGCTGGTTGGCACCTCGCCCAACATCATCGTCTCCGAAATCCGCCAGCAGGCCCTGGGCAAGCCGTTTCGGATGTTCGACTTCACGCCGGTCGGCGCGACCCTGACCGTGATCGCCGTGGCCTATCTGGCCTTCGCCTACCGCCTGCTGCCCAAGGACCGCCAGGCCGCGATCGACGTCGACGCCGCCCTTGCCGCCAAGGCCTATGTCACCGAGGTCGAGGTTCCCGACGGCTGGCGCTTCGAGCGTGGCCGCATCGCTGACCTCAAGCGGGCGGGCGAGGGCGAGGTTAGCGTCGTGGCCCTGCTGCGCGACGGCCGCCGCGTGGCCGACCCGCACGCCAACCAAGGCGTCCAGCCGGGCGATCTGCTGTTGCTGGAAGGCGAGCAGCAGGCCCTGGACCAGCTGATCGTCAAGGCGAAGCTGCGTCTGCGCGACGCCGACCGGCCGGTGGTGATGAACGAGCCCACCGAGGAGGTGCGTGTGGTCGAGGCGGTGATCTCCGGCGACTCCGACTTGGTGGGTCAGTCCGCCCGCAGCCTGTCGCTGAACCACGCGCACGGCGTCAACCTGCTGGGCGTCAGCCGCGGCGGCCAGCGCCTGCCGGGGCGCCTGGCGACCATGCGGCTGAAGGCTGGCGACCTGATCGTGCTGCAAGGCTCGGAGGGGACCTTGCCGGGCGTGCTGGAGGCCCTAGGCTGCCTGCCGCTGGCCGAGCGCGAGGTGCGGTTGGGCGGCGTGCGCCACGCGATCCTGCCGGCGGCGATCCTGGCGGCCGCCATGGCGGCGGTGGCCACGGGACTGGTCCCCGTGGCGGTGGGGTTCTTCGCCGCCGCGGTGCTGGTGGTGGCCTGCGGGGCGCTGAAGATGCGCGAGGCCTATGCGGCGCTGGAGCCGCCGGTGCTGATCCTGGTCGCGGCCCTGATCCCGGTCAGCGACGCGGTGCAGAAGACCGGGGGCGCCGATCTGATCGCCGGCTGGCTGTCGGGCGCCTTCCACGGCCTGCCGCCGATCGCCACCCTGACGGCGATCATGGCGGTCGCCATGGCCGCCACGCCGTTCCTGAACAACGCCGCCACCGTGCTGATCGCCGCGCCGATCGGGCTGGGCCTGGCCCAACGGCTTGGACTGAATCCCGACCCGTTCCTGATGGCCGTGGCTGTGGGAGCGGGTTGCGACTTCCTCACGCCGGTCGGCCATCAGTGCAACACCCTGGTGATGGGGCCGGGCGGCTATCGGTTCGGCGACTACGCCCGTCTGGGCGCGCCGCTGACGGCGCTGATCCTGCTGATCGCGCCCTGGCTGATCCTGTGGGTCTGGCCGTTGCGATAGGGGAGCGGGGCCGTCGAAACGCCGGCCCGCCTGGACATTCGAGCGAATTCAAGGCCGCGACCGAAGGTCGCGAACAGTAGACGTCAAATTATTCCCTTGATTTCTGGAAAATAATCCTGGCCTATGAGGCATCGAATTCGCTGCCGATCGGCCTGCTATTCCTTGCTCCCCACCGTGGAGCGCCGGACGCGCCAACCGAACTTCCAACGAAATTTGATCGTCGGTCCGACGCGTTTCGGGCGACGAACACTCACGCCTATAAGGATACTTTGAAAATGGCTACCGGCACCGTGAAGTGGTTCAATTCCACCAAGGGCTTCGGCTTCATCCAACCCGACAACGGCGGTTCGGACATCTTCGTCCACATCTCGGCCGTCGAGCGCGCGGGCCTGGGTTCGCTGAACGAAGGCCAGAAGATCTCCTACGAGCCCGAAGTCGACCGCCGCAGCGGCAAGACCTCGGCCGGCCAGCTGCAAGCGGCCTAATCGGTCCTCGCCTCCGAGCCCGAGCTCAATGGAACAGGCCAGCGCCCGCGCTGGCCTGTTTTCGTTTGGGGGGGCGTCCGTTCATTCTGCTCCCTCGCGTCGCGGGGGAGCTGTCACGAAGTGACTGAGGGGGCCAATGCGGCCTATGCCCAGCTCGCCCCCTCCGGCCCTCTGGGCCACCTCCCCCGCGTCGCGGGGGAGGATCTGTCTCCCGCCCCCAGCCGTCGCTACTCCGCCGCCAGCGGCCAGGGCGAGGGCTCGGCGTCGTCGACCACGTCCGGGTCGGTCGGGCCGTGCAGCAGCCAGGCGAAGTCTTCCAGCCAGCCCGCGCGCCGCGCGTGTTCGGCCCGCATCATCGAGGCCAGGGCCTCGGCGCCCGTCGTCCTGACGACCATGATCGACTCCATTTCTAATATTGAGAATGACTCGCAAATTATGGCCTTGGCAAGACGGGTCATTCCCCTAAAGGGTCAACTTGGCTAATCATCGCCGCGAACCCGGAGACGCCCCATGCGCGGCCTTCGCGCCTTCGCCGCCCTGACCCTGGCCCTCGTCCTTTCGGCGTGCGGCACCCTGCCGCGCGACGCCTTCACGGCCTCCGACCTGGGATCGGTCGCGCCCAGCGGCCTGGCCGACGTGCGCTTCAGCGCGGTCGATCCGGAGGCCAGCCTGAAGTTCGCCCAGGGCGTCCACGACCGCACCGCGGGGCGCAAGGTCAATGTGCTGGCGATCTCGGGGGGCGGCTCGAACGGCGCCTACGGGGCGGGTCTTCTGGTCGGCTGGTCCGACGCCGGAACCCGGCCGGAATTCGACATTGTCACCGGGGTCTCGACCGGCGCCCTGACCGCGCCCTTCGCCTTCCTGGGCAAGGACTGGGACCGGCGCCTGACCCAGGCCTACACCAGCGACGCCGTCGACCGCATCCTGCAAAAGCGCGGGCTGGACCTGTTCTTCACGCCCAGCATCTTCCGCAACCACGCGCTGCGCCAGCTGGTCGACAAGTATGTCGACTACCCGATGCTGTACGCGGTGGCCCTGGAGAACGCCAAGGGGCGGCGGCTGCTGATCGCCACGACCAATCTCGACACCGAGCAGACGGTGATCTGGGACATGGGGGCCATCGCCGCGCGCGGCGACGACGCGGCCCTGCAGCTGTTCCGCCAGGTGCTGGTGGCCTCGGCCAGCATTCCGGGCGTCTTCCCGCCCAGCCTGATCGAGGTCCAGGGCGCCAATCGCAAGCTGTCGGAGATGCATGTCGACGGCAGCGTGACCACGCCGTTCTTCATCGCGCCCGAGGCCTTGCTGCTGTCGATCCTGCCGGGCCGCGACAAGTCGGGGCCGGGCGAGGTGCGGGTGATCGTCAACGGCCAGATCGACGGCGGCTTCGGCTTCACCAAGGGCGACGCCCTGTCGATCCTGGGCCGCTCGTGGATCGCCATGAACAAGGCCCAGATGCGCACCCACCTGACCGCCAACGCCGCCTTCACGCGCCGCAACGGCGGGGTCTTCGAGTACACGGCCATCCCGGACGACGCCCAGGGCGACTTCTCGGGCCTGGACTTCTCGGCGCGCAGCCTGCGCTCGCTGTTCGCCCTGGGCTACAAGCTGGGCAAGACCGGAACCGCCTGGGTCTCGCCGACGGATCCGTCGGCCGAGGTCAAGGCGACGCGCGCGGCCGCTACGCCCAGCCCGCCGCCCGCAGCACAGGCGCGTGTCGGCGGCTGACCGGCGCGATCAGATCGCCGGCCAGGCGCAGGTCTCCCGCGCCGCGCCGCCAGCTGACTCCCTCGATCGCGTCGGCCGCCACCCACCACGAGCGATGGACCTGGAAGCCGTGCGCGCCGGCCAGTTCGGCCACGGCGTCCGAGAAGCGCAGCGTCAGCAGCTCCTGTCCCGCGTCGGTGTGGACCCGCAGATAGTGGTCGTGCGCCTCGACGGCGATCAGCCGGGCCGCGCGCCGCCTGGCGGACAGTCTCTGGCGAAAAGCGGCCTCGGCCTCGGGCAGGGGCGGGGCGACGACGACGCGGGTCTCGACCAGCCGCGGCGGGGCGGGAGGCTTGCGCCAGGCCAGGATCCGCACGGCCATGACCAGGCCGCTGATCACCCAGACCCGCCACCACAGGATCGGCGGCGCCCTGAAGCGATGGTTGGTCTGCATGTCCAGGACGCCGACCAGCACCACGACCAGCGGCGTCATCAGGGTGACGACGACCAGCAGGCGTCGCCAGAAGCCGTCCAGCCGCCGGCCGATCAGCTCGTCGATGACGACGCCGATCAGGCCGCCGCCGACGATGCTCTCGAGCCAGTAGGCGGCGCGGTCGGACAGGGGCAGTTTCGAGGTGTCGAACGGCGCCAGGACCGCCAGCACCAAGCCCAGCGCCGTCAACAGCGCCAGATCGATGGCCAGGCGGCGCAGCGGTCGACCGTCCGAGAAGTGCATGTCCCTCCGCCCCGGCGCCGTTCGCGCAGAATGGGCGCCGCTCACGGGCTTGGGGTAGCGTGCGCTCGCCGCCCTTGCAATCTCGGCCGCGAACCGGAGCCAAGCCATGCCCAAGATCCTGTCGCGTCCCGCCTGGATGGTGATGACCCTGCTGAGCCTCGTCGTGGCGCTGACGGCCTATCGCTATCCGCTGAACGTGGGGCCGCTGGCGCCCAACGTCGTCGCCAATCTGTTCACCAGGCCCTTCCTGGACCTGCATGTCGCCGGGGCGGCGACGGCCCTGCTGATCGCGCCGTTCCAGGTGCTGCCGGGCCTGCGCGCGCGGCGGCCGGGGCTTCACCGGGTGATGGGACGGATCTATGTGGCCGGCTGCCTGGCGGGGGGGATGGGCGGCCTCGTCCTGGCGTTCGGCTCGACCGCCGGGCCGATCGCCACGGCCGGCTTTGGCCTCTTGGCCCTGGCGTGGCTGGCGACCACGGTCCAGGCTTGGCGGATGGCGCTGGCGCGGCGCGTCGCCGAGCATCGCGCCTGGATGATCCGCTCGATGGCCCTGACGCTGGCGGCGGTGACCTTGCGGCTCTACCTGCCGTTCGCGGCCCTGGGACCGATTCCGTTCTTCGACGCCTACCGGGCGATCGCGTTCCTGTGCTGGGTTCCGAACCTGCTGCTGGCCGAGGTCTGGCTGAAGCGGCGAGGGCCTCTCTAAGCGAGCCCGCGTCAATTCAGAATCCCTCTCTCCAGAGAGAGGGATATCCACCCCCCATTAACCGCTCGCCAAGATGCGGGGTTGCGCCGAGCCGACTCCGTCTCTAAACGGGCGGCTTAACCTGCAAGATGGTTCGACAGCGGGCGCGCGGTTGTGCGCGGCCGTGTCTTCGCGCGAGTTAGCCATGCCCAAAAGAACAGACCTGTCCTCGATCCTGATCATCGGCGCCGGCCCGATCGTCATCGGTCAGGCGTGTGAGTTCGACTATTCGGGCGTGCAAGCCTGTAAGGCTCTCCGCGCCGAGGGTTACCGGATCATCCTGGTCAACTCGAACCCCGCCACGATCATGACCGATCCGGACGTGGCCGACGCGACCTATATCGAGCCGATCACGCCGGAGATGGTCGCCAAGATCATCGAGAAGGAGCGCCCCGACGCGCTGCTGCCGACCATGGGCGGCCAGACCGCGCTGAACACCGCCCTGGCCCTGGAAGCCAACGGCGTGCTGGCCAAGTTCGGCGTCGAGATGATCGGCGCCAAGGCCGAGGTCATCGACAAGGCCGAGGACCGCCAGAAGTTCCGCGACGCCATGGACAAGCTGGGCCTGGAATCGCCCCGCTCGCGCGCCTGCCACACGCTGGAAGAGGCCATGGAGGGCCTCGAGTTCGTCGGCCTGCCGGCGATCATCCGCCCGTCCTTCACCCTGGCCGGCACCGGCGGCGGCATCGCCTACAATGTCGAGGAGTTCAAGGAGATCGTCGAGCGCGGCCTCGACCTCTCGCCGACCACGGAAGTGCTGGTCGAGGAGAGCGTCCTGGGCTGGAAGGAATACGAGATGGAGGTCGTCCGCGACACGGCGGACAACTGCATCATCGTCTGCTCGATCGAGAACATCGACCCGATGGGCGTGCACACCGGCGACTCGATCACCGTCGCTCCGGCCCTGACCCTGACGGACAAGGAATACCAGTGGATGCGCGCGGCCTCGATCGCCGTGCTGCGCGAGATCGGCGTCGAGACCGGCGGCTCGAACGTCCAGTTCGCCCTGAACCCGAAGGACGGCCGCATGGTCGTCATCGAGATGAACCCGCGCGTGTCGCGCAGCTCCGCCCTGGCCTCGAAGGCCACCGGCTTCCCGATCGCCAAGGTCGCCGCCCGCCTGGCCGTCGGCTACACCCTGGACGAGCTGAAGAACGACATCACCGGCGGCGCGACCCCGGCCTCGTTCGAGCCCAGCATCGACTACGTCGTCACCAAGATCCCGCGCTTCGCCTTCGAGAAGTATCCGGGTTCGGAGCCCCTGCTGACCACGGCCATGAAGTCGGTCGGCGAGGTGATGGCCATCGGCCGCACCTTCAAGGAAAGCGTCCAGAAGGCCTTGCGCGGCCTGGAGACCGGCCTGGCCGGCTTCGACGAGGTCGAGATCCACGGCGCCGATGACCCGGACACCGGCAAGGAAGCGGTGATCCGCGCCCTGGGCGCGCCGACCCCCGACCGCCTGCGCGTCATCGCCCAGGCCTTCCGCCACGGCCTGACCGTGGAAGAGGTCAACGCCGCCTGCAGCTACGAGCCCTGGTTCCTGCGCCAGATCGCCGAGATCGTCCGCCAGGAAGGCTGGGTGAAGGCCGGCGGCCTGCCGACCGACGCCGCCGCCTTCCGCGCCCTGAAGGCGCAAGGCTTCTCGGACAAGCGCCTGGCCCAGCTGACCGGCAAGACCGAGAACGCCGTCCGCGCCGCCCGTCAGGCGCTGTCCGTCCGCCCGGTGTTCAAGCGCATCGACAGCTGCGCCGGCGAGTTCCTGGCCTCGACGCCGTACATGTACTCGACCTACGAGACCGGGGCCCTGGGCCAGATCCCCGAGTGCGAGAGCGCGCCGTCCGACCGCAAGAAGGCGGTGATCCTGGGCGGTGGTCCCAACCGGATCGGCCAGGGCATCGAGTTCGACTACTGCTGCTGCCACGCGGCCTTCGCGCTGGACCAGATCGGCGTCGAGTCGATCATGGTCAACTGCAACCCCGAGACCGTCTCGACCGACTACGACACCTCCGACCGCCTGTACTTCGAGCCGCTGACGGCCGAGGACGTGCTGGAGCTGCTGCATGTCGAGATGAGCAAGGGCGAGCTGGCCGGCGTCATCGTCCAGTTCGGCGGCCAGACGCCGCTGAAGCTGGCACACGCGCTGGAAGAGGCCGGCGTGCCGATCCTGGGCACCAGCCCCGACGCCATCGACCTGGCCGAGGACCGCGAGCGCTTCCAGCAGCTGCTGAACGGCCTCGACATCGCCCAGCCGGAAAACGCCATCGCCCGCACCTGGGAAGAGGCCCGCGCCGAAGGCGAGAAGATCGGCTTCCCGTTCGTGATGCGTCCGTCCTACGTGCTGGGCGGCCGGGGCATGGAGATCATCCGCGACCACGAGCACCTGGAACGCTACATCGCCAACGCCGGTGAGATCTCGTTCGAGCACCCGATCCTCTTGGACCACTATCTGAGCCGCGCCACCGAGGTGGACGTCGACGCCCTGTGCGACGGCCAGGACGTGTTCGTGGCCGGCGTGCTGGAGCACATCGAGGAAGCCGGCGTCCACTCGGGCGACTCGGCGTGCTCGATGCCGCCCTTCTCGCTGAAGCCAGAGACGGTCGAGGAGCTGAAGCGCCAGACCGTGAAGATGGCCCTGGCCCTGAACGTCCGTGGGCTGATGAACGTGCAGTTCGCCATCGAGGAGCCGCACGGCGAGAACCCGCGCATCTACGTGCTGGAAGTGAACCCGCGCGCCTCGCGCACGGTGCCGTTCGTGGCCAAGACCATCGGCCAGCCGGTGGCCGCCATCGCCGCCAAGGTCATGGCCGGCGAGCCGCTCGCCAGCTTCGGCCTGAAGGACGTCCCCTACGACCACATCGCGGTCAAGGAAGCGGTCTTCCCGTTCGCCCGCTTCGCCGGCGTCGACACGGTGCTGGGCCCGGAAATGCGCTCGACCGGCGAGGTCATGGGCCTGGACTGGAAGCGCGACGGGGAGACGGGCATGGCTCCGGCCTTCGCCCGGGCCTTCGCCAAGAGCCAGTTGGGCGGCGGCGTGAAGCTGCCCCGCAAGGGCACGGCCTTCGTCTCGGTCAAGGAAAGCGACAAGCCCTGGATCGTCGAGCCGGTGAAGCTGTTGCTGGCCGCCGGCTTCAAGGTGCTGTCGACCGAGGGCACCCGGGCCTATCTGGCCGAGCAGGGCGTCGAGGTCGACTACGTCAAGAAGGTGCTGGAAGGCCGTCCGCACATCGTCGACGTGATGAAGAACGGCGGCGTTCAGCTGGTGTTCAACACCACCGAGGGCAAGCAGGCCCTGGAGGACAGCTTCGAGATCCGCCGCACGGCCCTGATGATGAAGGTGCCGTACTACACGACGTCGGCGGGCGCCCTGGCCGCCGCCCAGGCCATCGCCGGCGCGCCGGACGAGGCCCTGGACGTGCGTCCGCTGCAGAGCTATGCGGCGGAGTAGCTTATTGAAATCCCTCTCTCTTTGAGAGAGGGAGGGGCCCATCCTGGCTTAGCCAGGATGGGAGGGTGAGTGGTTTCACCTGTTCAGAACTGGGCCGTCGGGCGTCGCGAGCGATTGGGGGCGAGCCTGGGTGCGTCGTACGCACTCACCCTCCCACCGCTTCACGGCGGGCCCCTCCCTCTCTCCCGAGAGAGGGAGGCCGTGTTGTCGCCTCGGGAGCCCTCACTCCACCCGCGCCCCGTTCTTCACGAGATAGCACCGCCGCTTCCCGAGCTCGGTGCCGCAGAAGCCAGGCTCCATCGTCCCTTCGTGCAGCATCACGTATTGGTCGCGGCGGCACTCGAACCAGGCCTTCTGGAAGGCGACGTGCTCGACGTCCTGGTGGAACACCGGCCGCTGGTCGACCGTGTAGAAGCGGGTCATGGCGGTCAGCCCACCGAAGCTGCCGCGGCCATTGACCAAACCGCAGATCTGGCCGGTGCGGGTGGCCCACACCGCGCCGAGCTCCAGCGGACTGCGCTGCTTCAGCCTGGCTTCCAGGTTCGCCCTTACCTGACGCCACTCGCCGCGCGCCACGGGCGTGTAGCGGGCGCGCTGGATCGGTGTCGGCGCGGGCTTGAAGGCGTTGTCGTGCTCGAACCGCGCTAGGTCGACCACCGTAAACAGGAACCCCGTCAGCGTCCCGACGACCGCGACGGCCGACAGGACCAGGGGCGTCAGAGGCCGCCGGGTCGTCCGCGTTCCAAAATCCATGATGGTCACGCCGTCCTCCGTCGACAGCAGCTTGGTGAGGGATTTTGGAATTACAAGTATAAACTAATTACGGATGTAATTAATTCGCGGCATCGCGACCAAGAGGCGTCGCAACCTCCGGGTGCGGTCAGGGTGTTCACAGCCGTCCGGAATGTTATGCCGCCACGCTGTCCTCAGAGGGAATCCATGCGTTCGCCGAAGTCCGTGTCTCGCGAACAGGCGCTGTTCGCCGCCGTCGTCCCGATCCTGCTGTGCGGCTTCGACCTGCCCGACGCCCGGCGTCCCCGTGCCGACGCCCGGACGCTGAGGATCGCGGTGCAGTCGATCACGGCGCCGCGGTAGAGCCGGCCGGCGGCTGGTGCGCGAACACCCAGAAGTGGCTGAGCAGGAACAGGGCGGCGGTGTAGCTGACCGCCGCCGAGCCCTGGGCGGCCACGCTCCACAGCTTGCCGGTCGGCAGGACCAGCTTGGCCAGGGTCAGCACGCCCTGGTTCAGGGCGAAGGCGATGGCCACGGCCACGATGTAGCGCAGCGGGGCCGAGCGCGTGGTTCGCCGGGCCTTGAACACGAAGACCTTGCTGAGCACGAAGCTGACACAGATCCCGACGGCGTAGCCGATGGCGTTGGCCAGGTGCGGGTCCAGATGCAGACCCAGGTCCAGGGCCAGGATGATCGAGAAGCCGACCAGGGTGTTGAAGATCCCCGCCACGCCATAGCGCAGGGCCGAGATCAGGAACGCCCGGCGCGGGGGCGTGAGCAGGCTCGCCAGGGTCACGCCGGCTCCTGGGCCTCGAACCCGTAACGGTCCATGACCACGTACAGCGGCCGGCCCTTCACCTCCTGATAGATGCGGGCCACGTATTCGCCCAGCGCGCCGATGGCCAGCATCTGCAGGCCGAAACTCATCAGGATCACCACCATCAGCGACGGATAGCCGGGCACGTCGCGGCCAAACAGCAGGGTGCGCGCCACGATGAAGACGGCCATGGCCACGGCCAGCACGCCGGCGACTGCCCCGACATAGCTCCAGATCCGGATCGGTGCGGTGCTGAACGAGGTGATGCCGTCCAGGGCGAAGTTCCAGAGCTTCCAGTAGCGCCACGAACTGGTTCCGGCGGCGCGCTCGGGTCGGGCGTAGGGGACCGGCGTCTGCCGGAAGCCGACCCAGGCGAACAGGCCCTTCATGAAGCGGTTGCGCTCGGGCAGCTGGCGCAGCACCTCGACCACGCGGCGGTCCATCAGCCGGTAGTCGCCGGCGTTGTAGGGCAGGTCGACGTCCGACAGCCGATTGAAGGCGCGGTAGAAGCCCTGGGCCGTGAAGCGCTTGAGCGGCGAGTCGGCGCTGCGGTCCACGCGAACGCCATAGGCCACGTCGGCGCCGGCCTCCCAGGCCGCGATGAACTGGCCGATCAGCTCGGGCGGGTCCTGCAGGTCGACGTCGATGGGCACGACCATGTCGCCGACAGCCGCGTCCAGCCCGGCCGACAGGGCGATCTCCTTGCCGAAGTTGCGCGCCAGGTTGATCACCTTGACGCGCGGGTCGCGCTGATGGTGCTTCAGCAGCACCGCCAGGGTGTGGTCGCGGCTGCCGTCGTTGACGCAGACGATCTCGTAGTCGACGGCCAGCTTGGCCATCTCCGCGTCGATCCGCGCGAAGAACAGGTCAAGCACCTCCTGCTCGTTGTAGCAGGGGGCGATGAGCGACAGCCGCTTGCCGACGCGAGAGCGCGTCACGAGCGAGGCGGCGAGGGGCGCGGACGACGAGGTCATGGCCCCGGTTTAACCGTGTTCGGCGTGCCCGGGGAAGCCTCGACTTCGCCGAGCATTGACGCGGAACGGCGCGCGTGGCTGGTTCGCCCGGCCCGCGCCCGGGTTCCTTCAGCGAGACACGACATGGCCACCCTGATCCTCAGCGTCGTCGGCAGCGACCGTCCCGGCCTGACCGAAGCCCTGGCCGGCGCGGTGTTCTCGGCCGGCGGCAACTGGCTGGAGAGCCATCTGTCGCGTCTGGGCGGGCTCTATGTCGGCTCGGTGCTGGTGGACCTGGAAGAGGCCCGGGTCGAGGCCCTGCGCGCGGCCGTCGGCGCGGTGGACGCCCAGGGACTGGAGGTCCGCATCGCCGCCGCCGCGCCCTCGGCCGCCGAGGCGACCGGCGAGGTGGTCGGCTTCTCGGTGGTCGGCCAGGACCGCCCCGGCATCGTCCGCCAGGTCACCGGCGTGGTCAGCGGCCTGGGCGCCAATATCGAGGCTTTCGAGACCCACCTCAGCGTCGAGCCCCACTCGGGCGCGCCGCTGTTCCACCTGGAAGCCCGCCTGCGCCTGCCCCCGACCCTGAAGGCCGAGGCCGTCCAGGCGGCGCTGGAGGCGATCTCGGGCGAGATCATGGTCGATGTCGCGCTGACGGCCGGGTGAGGGCTCAGCGCCCCCTCCCTCACGCCCCCGCCATCACCCCGCCGCCGGCCTTGATCGCCTTCATGCACACCGTCGTCGTGAACCGCTGGACCCCGGGCAGCTGGCTCAGGTCCTTGCGCAGCAGGCGGTCGAGGTCGGCCACGTCCGCCGCCACGACGCGCAGCAGGTAGTCGCCGGCCCCGGCGGTCGAGTGGCAGTCGGTGATGGCCGGGTGGCGCAGGACGGCGGCCTCGAAGGCCTCGTGGCGGGTGAAGTCGATGGTCACCTGGGCGAACACCGTCAGGCCCTTGCCCACCGCGCCGGGGTCGATGCGGGCGTGGTAGCCGGTGATCACCCCCTGCTTCTCCAGCGCCTGCACCCGCGACCAGCAGGGCGACTTCGACAGGCCCACCCGCTCGGCCAGGGCCGCGAACGAGATGCGGGCGTCGTCCTCAAGGATCCGGAGGATGGCCAGGTCCGACCGGGTCAGCGAGGTCATCGTTCTTTCCGATTTCAGAAATCCAGAATATCGTTCTAGCGTGGCAGGCCGTCGCCGCGCAAAGCGAAACAATGTTCCGCCAGAGGGCGGCTAACGTTCCGCCATGACCCAAGCCATGACCTACGGCCGCTACCTGGACCTGGACCAGCTGCTGGCCGCCCAGAAGCCGCTCAGCGACCGGCACGACGAACTGCTGTTCATCGTCATCCACCAGACCAAGGAGCTGTGGCTCAAGGAGATCATCCACGAGATCGGCCTGGCGAAGCGGCTGATCGCGTCGGGCGACGTCGAGCCGGCCTACAAGGCCCTGGCGCGGGTCTCGCGGATCCAGACGGTGATGACCCTGTCGTGGGACATCCTGGCCACCATGACCCCGGCCGACTATCTGAGCTTCCGGGGCGAGCTGGGGTCGAGCTCGGGCTTCCAGTCCCACCAGTTCCGCACGCTGGAATACCTGCTGGGCCTGAAGGACCAGAGCTTCCTGAAGTTCCAGGCCGAGGGCTCCGAGGGGCTGGCGATGCTGAAGGCGGCCCTGGCCGCGCCCAGCCTCTATGACGTCGCCATCGCCCAGCTGCCGCGGCACGGCCTGACGGTCCCGGACGCGGCCCTGCATCGCGACTTCACCCAGGCCTATGTCGCGTCCGAGGCGGTGGAGGCCGCCTGGCTGGCGGTCTATCGCGACCCGTCGCGCTATTGGGAGCTGTACCAGCTGGCCGAGAAGCTCGTCGACCTGGACGACGCCCTGGTCACCTGGCGCCACAAGCACGTGCTGACCGTCGAGCGGATCATCGGCGGGCGGCCGGGCACCGGCGGCACCGACGGCGTCGGCTATCTGGCCGCCACCCTGCGCCGCCGGGCCTTCCCCGAGCTGTGGTCGCTGAGGACCAAGCTGTGAGCGGGGCGCGCAAGGACCTGTTCTCGCGCGCCCTGTCCGCGCCGGGCCGGCTGCACATGGCCGCCCACAGCCACCACCTGTGGCCCGACGTCACCCTGGCGGCCCAGATCGAAGCCTGGGAGGACGCCGCCGTCCTGGCCGACCACAAGTGGGACAAGGCCCTGGGCCAGGTCTATCCGGCCGCCCAAGCCCTGGTCGCCCGCGAGCTTTCCCTGCCGTCTCCGGACACGGTGGTGTTCGCGCCCAACACTCACGTCCTGCTGACCGGGCTGCTGTCGGCGCTGGAGCGGCCGCGTCCGATCCGGGTGCTGGCCACCGACGGCGAATTCCATTCGTTCCGCCGCCAGGCCGCCCGCTGGACCGAGGCGGGGCTGATCGCGCCGACCCTGATCGACAGCGCCGCGCCCGACCTCGCCGAGCGCTTCCTGGCGACGGCGCGGGAGGGCGGGTTCGACCTGATCTTCGCCAGCCACGTCTTCTTCAAGACCGGCCGGGTGTTCGCGCGTGTCTGGGACCTGGCGGACCTGGCCGGGCCCGAGGGGCCGTGGGTCGTGGTCGACGGCTATCACGGCTTCCGGGCCGTTCCGACCGACCTGTCGGCGGTCGCCGACCGGATCTTCTATGTCGCCGGCGGCTACAAGTACGCCATGGCCGGGGAGGGGGCGGCCTTCCTGCACGCCCCGCCGGGCTTTGGCCCGCGCCCGGTCCAGACCGGCTGGTACGCCGAGTTCGGCGATCTGGAAGGGCCGCCCGGCGGGGTCGGCTACGCCCGCGACGCCAGCCGCTTCCTGGGCGCGACCTTCGACCCGTCGGGCCTCTACCGCTTCGTGGCGGCGGGGCGGATGCTGGAGGCCGAGGGGCTGAGCACGGCGGCGATGGCGGCCCACGCGACGCGGCTCCAGGCGCGGCTGCTGGCGGCGATCGCGGCCGGGGAGGCGGGGCCGTTGAGCGAGGCTAAGATCCTCAATCCGCCCGGCGAGGGACCCCAGGCGCGCTTCCTGGCCCTGCGACACCAAAAGGCCAGCGCCTGGAAGCAGGCGCTGGCCGAAAAGGGCGTGGTGGTCGACGTCCGCGACGACGTGCTGCGGGTGGGCCTGTCGATCTATCACGACGAGGCCGACATCGCGGCGTTTCGCGCGGCGTGCGCGGGCCTTCCGGACTAAGCCGCCAGGCGCTCCAGCGTCTTCAGCATCGAGGCCATGGCCTCGCCGACCGGCTGGCCGTCGCGGACATAGTCGCCGGTCTCGAAGATGCGGACCAGGTCGTTGCGGGCCCGGCTGACGCGGCTCTTGACCGTGCCGACGGCCACGCCGATCACCTCGGCCGCCTCCTCGTAGGAGAAGCCGCCCGCGCCGACCAGGATCAGCGCCTCGCGCTGGCTCTCGGGCAGCATCTGCATCGCCTGGCGCAGGTCGTCCAGCGCGATGGCGCCGTCGAAATTGGTGTTGGCCACCAGGGTCCGCTCGGCGGTCTCCTGGTCCAGACCCACCGAACGCCAGCTGCGGCGCTTTTCCGAATAGAACTGGTTGCGCAGGATCATGAAGGTCCAGGCCTTCATGTTGGTGCCCATCTGATAGCTTGCCCGGCTGGCCCAGGCCTTGGCCACGGCCTCCTGCGCCAGGTCGTCGGCGCTGGTGGCGTCGCCGCACAGCGACCGCGCGAAGGCCCGCAGATGCGGGATCAGGGCGATCAGCTCGCGCTCGAAGGTCTTGGTCTGTAGCTGGTCCATGGGGGCCTCCCTCGACAATCTCACGAGCTCTACAACGAGCCGGAACGGGGGAGGTTCCAACGGGTAACGACGGTTGGTGACCGGCTTCAGGCGGCCTGCGCGCTTAGCCGCGCCACATGGGCCTCGAACTCGGCGCACACCGCCGCCTTCTCCTCCGGCGGCAGCCAGTTGGACATCTGCGGCGTCACCACGGTCCAGAACGCCAGCTCGCGCGGCGTCAGCGGCATGGTCTCGGCCCCACGCAATGCGGCCAGCACGGCCTCGAGACGCGCCCGGATCGAGTCCACCGACGGAACGGTTGGCTCGACGACGACAGGTTGTATGAATAGCTCAAGCTGAGACATGGCTGAATCATCGCGTGATTCGGGCGTTGGGCCGGTTTGGTATGACACGGCGTCGCGCTGAAACGAGGTTGGGGACGGGAATGCCTGCGGATTTCGAAGTCTACTTCAGAGCGCTCGCGGCCACACCGGTCGACGCCAAGACCGAGCACTCAGACCGCGGCGCGCTGGAGGCCCTATTGCAAGCGGCGGCTAACGACGCCGAGCCAGGCGCCCACGTCCAGCATGAGCCGCCGCGCGACAAGAGCGGCGGCGGCTCGCCCGACTTCAAGGTCACGCGCCAGGGTCGGATCGCCGGCTATGTCGAGGTCAAGACGATCGACGAGAACCTGTCCAAGGTTCTCAAATCCGACCAGATCAAGAAGTACCGTAAGTTGTCGGACAACATCGTCCTGACCGATTACCTCGAATTCTGCTGGCTCAAGCCCGACGGCGAGACCGTGCGGGAGCGTCTGGCCTATTCCGACGACCTGTCCTCGAAGACGCTGCGGCTAAAGCCGGAGTCGGTCGAAGCCGTGCGCCTGCTGCTGCGCGGCTTCTTCTCGGCCGCGCCCCAGCGGATCGGGCGATCGCACGACCTGGCCCTGGCGCTGGCCAGCCGCGCGGCGATGCTGCGCGACTTCCTGACCACCGAGCTGACCCGCCAGCAGAAGGACCACACCGAAGGGCGGCTGTTCGCGCTGTTCCAGGCCTTTCGCGATCAGGTGTTTCACGACCTGACCATCGCCGACTTCGCCGACGCCTTCGCCCAGATGCTGGCCTATGGCCTGTTCCTGGCGCGGCTGAACGCGGGGCCGGCCCAGACCATCACCCTGACCAATGTGCGCCAGTTCATCCCCGGCAGCTTCGCCCTGATCCGCGAGCTGGTGCGCTTCCTCGACGAGATGGGCGAGGCCGAATACCGCGACATCCGCTGGGTCATCGACGAGATCCTGTCGATCGTGAACGGCGTCGATCTCGGGGCGATCCATAACGATCTCAGCTTCCGGTCGCGCAAGGCGATCAGCCGCAAGATGCGGGCCGGAGACGAGGAGGAGCATCGCCTTTTCGAGCGCGACCCGTTCATCTACTTCTACGAGGACTTCCTGAAGGCCTACGACCCCGCCATGCGCAAGGGGCGGGGCGTCTATTACACCCCGCCGCCGGTGGTGAACTTCATCGTCCGCGCGGTGGACGACATCCTGAAGGACAAGTTCGGCATTCGCGACGGCCTGGCCGATCACCGCAAGGTCACGGTGCTGGACTTCGCCGCCGGCACCGGCACCTTCCTGTTGGAGGTGTTCGAGCGCATCTTCGCCAATATCGGCGGCGCGGACGCGGGCCGCGCCGACCAGATCGTGCGCGAGCACATCGCCAAGAACCTGTACGGCTTCGAATACCTGATCGCGCCCTACACGATCGCCCACCTGAAGCTGTCCCAGTACCTGAAGGACAAGGGTTATCCGCTACGCGACGACGAGCGGTTGCAGGTTTTCCTGACCAACACGCTGGAGCCGGTGAAGCCGGAGCGGAACTTCCTGATGCCCGCGTTGGCGGCCGAGGTCGAGGCGGCGCAGCGGGTTAAGGATCAGCCGATCTTGGTCATTACCGGCAATCCTCCGTATTCAGGACACTCGAAGAACAATGGATCGTGGATCAAGGAGCAGATAGACGCCTACAAGTTCACAATAGAGCAGGATGAGAACGGCCTGACCGTTCACAAGCCGCTCGGTGAACGCAATCCCAAATGGCTCAACGACGACTACGTCAAGTTCATTCGCTTCGCCCAGCAAAAGATCGACGCAGTCGACGAGGGGGTTGTTGGCATCATCACGAACCACTCATGGCTGGATAATCCGACGTTTCGAGGCATGCGTCAGTCGCTGATGAGGACGTTCGACCAGATCTACGTGCTCGATCTTCACGGCAATACGAAGAAGAAGGAGAAGGCTGCGGACGGATCGAAAGACGAAAATGTCTTCGATATCGAGCAAGGTGTCGCTGTCAGTCTATTTGTTAAAAAAGCAGGCTTAGAAAAAGGCGTCTGGCGTGGCGACCTCTGGGGTAGGAGGCTTGAGAAATATAGGTCAGTTGCAGAAGCGGACCTCACTAATATAGGATTTGGACGTATTGACCCTGTCTCAGATAATTATCTATTTGCGAAGCAAAATGCCGAAGTTAGGGCTCTTTACCAGGCAGGGTATTCTCTTATCGACATTTTTCCGATTAATGTCCTAGGTTTTTAAACTCATCGTGACGCTTTCGCTATCTCGTTCACGAAGACCGAGATGAGAGAGAAACTTGAGGCGCTCGCGGATCCCCAGAAGACAGATGGCGACCTAGAGAAATCATACGGCATCCGAAGCAATCGCGACTGGAGTCTAGCCTCCAGTCGCGCCTTAATTCGAGAGAATATGCCCGCAATAAGCCAGGTTGCTTACCGCCCGTTTGACTCTCGCTGGAGTGAGTTCGGCAAGATTACGATGGACTATCCCCGCCGAGAGTTGCTCGATCACGTAGCCGATCGAGATAACCTCTGCCTCTTGGCTCCGAGACAAATCGGAACCGCCACGTGGAGACATGTTTTAATAGCAGATTGCCCCGCTGAGAGCTGCCTGATTTCTAGTGACACGAAGTCCCAAAACCAGGTTTTTCCGCTCCATCTCGCAACGGGTGCGGAGAATTTAGCGCCGAAATTCCGCGATTACGTCGATACTACATACAATCATCATTACACTCCCGAGGAGGTCCTCGGCTACGTCTATGCTATCCTAAACGCTCCCGCCTACCGTTCCCGCTTCTCCGAGTTCCTGAGGATAGACTTCCCCCGCATCCCCTTCGCCGAGACCAAGGCGCAGTTCGATGCACTGTCCGACCTTGGCTGGGACCTGGTTCAAGCGCACTTGCTTCGCGACGTTCCCGCCGCGACGCCGCGCCTCGGCGTCTATCACGGCAAGGGCGACCACACGGTCGAGGCTGTGCGATACTCGCCCGAGGAGCAGGCGATCTGGATCAACAAGAGCCAGAACTTCGCGCCCGTGCCGCAGGCGGTCTGGGATTTTCATATCGGCGGCTACCAGGTGCTGGACAAGTATCTGAAGTCGCGCAAGGGGCGCGCGCTGTCGCTGGACGAGACCACCCACATCGGCGCCGTCGCCGAGGTGCTGGCCTTCACCATCGACCAGATGGCCAGGATCGACGAAGCCTATCTGGACGCCTTCCCGGAACAGGCGGCCTAGGGTCGCTTTGGCGGGGATAAGTCGGCGGTCGGACTGTGCGCGGGGCGCCGGGCGCGCGATACTCGGGGCCGGAATCAGTTTTGGAGTCCCGCCATGGGCCAAGCTCAGCGCGCGCTCGACGACCCCCAAGGCGACCTGTTTGGCGCCGCCGAGTCCGTCGGTCCGGCGCCGTATCAGGTCAAGCCCGAGCATGTGCGTAACCGCCTGGTCGACATGGTCGAGACGATGCGGGGCGCCAGCGCCTGGCCGTGGTCGGCCTCGCGCGTCAAGCTGTTCCGCGAAACGGTGTGGCCCTACCTGCTGGGCCTGCTGGACGAGGCCGAGGCCGCCGACTGGCGCGCCAAGCTCGACGCCGAGGCCGCGCGGCTGGACGGCTGACGCCTAAACCCCCTTCTCCCCTTGCGGGAGAAGGTGTCGGCGCAGCCGACGGATGAGGGGTTTCCCGGAGGCGCCCGCGCGACCCCTCACAGTCCTTCACCGCTATGCCTTCGCCTCCGTGGCGAAAGGACAACCTCAGCGGGGCTTGCATGAGGGCCTTTCGGTCTTCGGCCCAAGCCAGGATCGTTTCGAGATCCCCGAGCAACCGAACATCATGCTCGCCGCGCCGCCCGGTCGGGGTAACAACGACCTTCTCAATCAGACCCCGTAAGGCTGTCGCCGCCTCGGTGCGATTATCGGGGTCGGCGAGCGCCTCGGTCAACCGCTCGACCTTGCGGCGGTATAGCTCGGCGATGTTGGGGTGAATGTCGGGAACATCGCGAGGGGCTTCGGCCAAGGCCGCCTCAATGGCGGCGACCTCGTTCTCCAACTCGCGAAGACGACCGACCATCCCCGGCGTGTACTCGCCTTGCTCGATCATGGTCATCAGGCCCTTGTACGCCTTACGGGCCTTCTCCAGCCGCTGACGATCCACCGCCTCGTTAGCCCGGCGCTGATGGTTGAGCCGGTTGGTCTCCTCGATAAAGGACCGCATGGCCTCGGCCGCGATCTGCGGCGTCAGCAGCCGGTCTCGCAGACCCATAAGCACACGCGCCTCTAGCCGATCGGCGACCACCGTCGTGCTGTTCGAGCAGCCTTTGCCGCTGGCGTGGCCAATACAGGCCATCCGACCATTGCCCCGCCGACTGATCGCCGCGCCACAGACGCCGCAGGCCACGAGCCCCGAAAGCAGGCTGATCGGGCGCCGCGCCGCCGAAGCCGCGCCCAACAGACGCTTGCCCTCTGTCAGGGCCTGCTCATAGACGCGCGAGAACTCCTCCTGGCGGGCCTTGGCGGCCTCCCATAAGGCGTCATCGACGATCCGCAGGTGCGGCACGTCGGCGTGAACCCATTCGCTTTCGGGATTGGCCCGGCGCTTGACGCCACCCGTGTCGGGGTCGCGAAGATCCCTGGCCCGGTTCCAGACCATCCGGCCAACATAGAGCGGGTTATTGAGAATGCCGTGGACGCCGTTGCACTTGCCGCGAATGGTCTGCGAACTCCAGTTGCGGCCGCGCGGCGCCGGGACGCCCGCCTCATTCAGGGCCAAGGCGATCTGACGCGGGCTCTTACCGGCCGCATAGTCGCGGAAAATGCCCCTGACCACTTCGGCCTGCTCGGGGATGATCTCGCGCTCGCCGGTCGTCACCTTGCCGGCGGCGTCGAAGGCGCGGACGACGCCGTAGCCATAACACTTGTTGCCGCTGGCCTTGCCAGCCTCCACCCGCCCGCGAAGACCGCGATGGGTCTTGGCGGACAGCTCTTTCAGGAACAGGGCATTCATCGTGCCTTTCAGGCCGACGTGCAGCTCGCTGATCTCGCCCTCAGACAAGGTGACGATCGGCACCCCCGCGAACCGCAGGCGTTTGAAGAGCGCGGCGATGTCCTCTTGGTCGCGACTGAGCCGGTCCAGCGCCTCGGCCAGGACCACATCGAACTTGCCCGCCATGGCCTCATGCAGCAGCGCCTTAACCCCCGGACGCAGGATCACCGTCGAACCGGAGATCGCCGCATCCGAGTAGCGTGCGACGACGGTCCAGCCCTGGCGATCGGCGTAAATCTGACAGACCCGGAACTGGTCCTCGATCGAGGCCGCCGACTGCTTGTCGTCGGAATAGCGAGCGTAAAGCGCGACGCGGGTCATCGGGAAACTCCCTTCAAGCTGGGGTGTCGTCGGCATTGGCCGCCGCCATCCGCCGGGCAAATTCCTCACGCGCGATCTGGCGGCCGATGAGCCGCGCCAGGGTCAGCAGCGCGGCCTGGCCCTGCTCGCTGATCGGCGGGCCATCGTTGGCGGGGATGAGAGGCTGTGCAGGCGGGGGAGAGGGGGCGTCCATGCTTGGCTCCACAACTGGAGCCAACAGGGTTTGGCGCGCGTCGCGTGAGGTCAAAGGCGGGGCGGGGCACGATGCGGCCCCCAATGTCGAACTTTGGAGAACCCCGGAGACCTCGCCGGATATCCCGAACGTCAATGGGGAGAAAAAGCGAAGAGCGAAATTTTGTCGGGTCAGAGCCGCCAGACGCGCCAGACCGGCAACGAATCCGCCATTCACACGCGACGATCTGGGGTTTGGGTCCCAATTCATTGCGCTTAAACCGGCAACGTTTTGGCGGCGTAGGCGGCGCCACAGCCGGGACAATGCGCCTTGGACAGGAAGGTCCAGGCCTTGTTCACGAACGGCCAAGGCGTGTCCTCCTGCAAACGCAGGAGGCGATAAGCGATGGCGAGCATGGCCGTGGCGTCCTCGATCGTGCGCGGTGTCAGCTTGCCCAGAGGCTCCAAGGCCTCTTCGCAGACATCGCCAAGGCGCCGGCATTCGGCGTCCACGGCGTCCATCTCAGGCCCCATCGGCAGGGCGCTGATCTGGGCGTCGCTCATGTTGAAATAGTTGAACTGCTTGGCGGCCTGGACTTCCAGCTCGGACCACCGATTGCAGAGGCGGCTGATCTCCATGTCCACCGCCACCCAGGCCGCGCACCGTGTGGGGATATCGACAGCGCCTGGCGCTGGAAGTCCCCGCACAGGCCCCGCGAACGGAACGGCGGTTGCGCCGATGACAGCGCGACGTGAGATGGCAGGCGGGCGAGCGCCGTCGCCCGTCTTTCGACGCTGGGCCATAGCGTAGGTCCTGATTCAGTGAGTATCGTGAGACTATAGCCTCAAGCCGCCTCAATCAATCTAAAAGTACGTTGAGGCGTACAAAAAGTACGTTTTAATGATCACCGCATCTCAAATCAGAGCTGGTCGTGCGCTCGTGGACTGGACAGGAGCAAGGCTTGCAGAGACGGCCGGCCTTGCGTTGCAGACCATTCGGCGGATGGAAAGTCAGATCGGTCCGGGCCGTAGCTCTGCTGCCAACGTCGAGGCGGTCCGCCGAGCGCTGGAAGAGGCCGGTGTCGTTTTCTTGGATGCCGATGAAGCCAGTGGCGTCGGCCCAGGTGTGCGCCTCAAACTCTAGGAGGCTGCGGTTAAGCCGCAGGCGCGGAGCGCCTAGCTAGGCTTAAACCGCTTGCCGAGCCCAAGCCGGGCGGTGAGCGGCCGGTCAAGGGGGCGCGGAGCGCACCGCCGCAGGCGGCGGCAAGGCCGCCCTTGAGGGGGCGATCACCGGCTGGCCGCCGACGAAGTCGGCAATGCCAAGAACCGGACCCTCGCAATTTCCGTTCGGGGTGGATTGCTGCCGCAAGGGCCTCTAGCTTCGCACTATGACCAATTGGATGAGTAGAGGCTGTCAGCACTGCCGCGCCGGTATCCTGATGGGTCGTTCGGACGTACCGAACAAAGTGGCCACAAGCATCGAAGCGCACGCACATCTTCGCCATTGCCCCTTCTGCGGGTCGTGGTGGCAAGAAGGAGAGCGCGAGGCCCACGTTGTCAGCGAAGAGCAGGCTCGATCAACTTTCTACAGCTACTTTGGCGGCGATCATGAGGAGCCAAAGACGTTTTCGGCGGCGATCCTGAACGTCCTTGGCTCCGCGTTGGACGCGGGCGGCTCGATCGAAGCTGTCGCGCAGTGGTCGAAGGCTCTCGTGGTCCATATGAAACGTCCCCTGACGGACGCCATGCGGGTCAGCCTGAGAGAGAAGTCTTCCGATCTGCGCTTTTTCCAGCACGCCCGAGATCCCCACTACGAAGCTTCTGAGGGGTTCATGGACGACCGCTCGGCGACGGCAATCAGCTTCCCATTGAGCTGATCTTTGGCGCTGAAGCAGACCTTCCCAAGGTCTCAGGTGGGTCGGGAACGGAAATGAGCGCCCTAGCCGAAGCCGGACATTGAGGTCACCACCCCGCCACCGCTCTTTCACTCGGCCAAGGTCCGGTTGTCGGTGCGGTGCCAATTTCGGGTCCCGACCCTGAGCGGACTCCGACCTGCCAGTAGCTCTCAGCGCGCAGCGGCTCGCTCAAAGTCGCCCAGCGCGAACTGAGGTCTGGCGCAGGAGCTTGTGGACAGCTCGCTGCCCTGCGTGCGGGTAAGTACGAGAACGTCTCGTGATTGAACGAAGTCTATACCGCAGGCAGCCCCCCAAGCACCGGGCGCGTGCGCGATCCGCTGAACAGCGCGATGCCCGCCCTTCAGTGTGCGGGAGACAATGAACTCAGTGACCACGTATCCTTCGCGCCCCTTTGCCGAGTCAGGCACCGTCGATACCGCGCGTCCAACGAACGCGACATCTGCAAAGCCGAGTTGGTCCGAGGCACTTCTCCAAGTTGGACAAGAGCATGCCCACGCCACTCCGGCGATCAGCCCCCAGGCAGTTACACAGATCAGCGTAGCAATGATGCGCATGACGACACGTTAGCAAGAGCGCCTCGTCTACCAAAGCCCGCTCCCCACCCTTGAGCGACGTTCGTGCGTTCCGATTTTGAGGCGACCGTCAGATGGATGTGCTAGTGCGGCTTTTCTTGTGCGAGCACTATGCAGGCCCTCCCGATGCTTCAGCCAAACGACGGTTCCCGCAATTGGACGGCGCTAATTGGCTTGGCCTTCGTCATCGCCCTCATCGCGGTTGTGCTGTGGCAATCGGCGAATGGGCAGGACGTCACGATCACGGTGAAGGGGATCGGTCCAGTGCCAGTAGCGCCGGCGTCTGCCGGCAGCTAACCACCCTCAGCGGACCTTAAGCGGTCCAGCAGGGAGCGTTGCCACATAGTCGGCGATGGCGGCGACGGTGGAGGCTGTGTGGAAACGCCTCTGACGTAATGGAGAGGTGGGGCGGCGCGGAGCTTTCTTTCTCAGGCCCGCATCGCCGCGATCAGCGGTTGGGCGCCGACGACGGCGATGGCGCGCTTGAGGTTAGGGTGCTTCGGGGTTTCCACACAGCCTCGGCGGTTAGCGAACCTTAGGCGGGTCGCTTTCAAGCAGGCTTTGAACCATTTGAGCGACGTCGAACGCCGTGCCCGGCACGATGATCGGCTCCGCGCCACGATCAGATCCGAAACCCTTAGATCCACGATTCTCGTCCTCTTCGACGAGAAATCCTTCTGGAGACTTGAGTATCGAGATCCGTCGGGCGTCGCGCATGAACGCCCTGTAGCTGCGAACTTTCGCGATTTTCAGAAAGGGTTGAAAGCTAAAACCATCCTTTCCTGTGTCCGACACGAACCGATAGGACCTCGTCAGGGCCTCTTCGATCTGACCGCCGAAAAGCCTGGCATCAATAGGCTGAGGCACGAAAGAAGGTTCAATCTCCAGGCCTATGCCAGCCTTGGAGCGGGCGATCGGCGCAACGATGAGCGCGCCATTCGAACGATAGACGACAGCGTGATGGTGAAGTTTGACAGAGGCTGGAGACGCCCATTTTCGGAGCCACTTAAACAGGGCGCTGCCCTCCGGGAAAATCTTCAAAACCTAATACAGCACAAAGCCTCGCATCGGACAGGCCGCATGAATGTCCGCTCAGGGTCGGGAACGGAAATAAACCCCCATGCCGAAGCCGGACATTGAGGCCACCGACCCGCCACCGCTCTTTCAGGCGGCCAAGGTCCGGTTGTGGGCGCGGTGTCAATTTCGGGTCCCGACCCCGAGCCGAAGTTGGGAAGGTCCGTTGGGCGACAACGCCGCTGAACGTCCGAATGCTGGCGCCGTGCTCCCGGCGACGAACGGCCCTTGATGGACATTCACATCTTCCATCGGATGGTTCAGGCTTCGCTCATGGCCAAGCCGACCGCGCGCCAGCGCTATTACCTTTTTCAGATTGCTCTGCTGCGCGGATTTGGCGTGTTCGTCGGCGCCCTTAGCTGCGTGCTCGCTGCCGCAAACCTACCCGAGGCCATCAGGCTACGGGACGCTGTCCTGCTCGCTGGCAACATTGTCGGTGCGGTTATCGTGTTTGGCGTCGGCGTCGCGCTCTATTTCGGCGGTCGGGCGATACAGCGTCGCTATGAGGCCTACATTGAGAGCGAAATCGATTGAGCTACGGCTCCCGACTGAGCAAGGGCAACGCCCCTTTCCCACCCTTCTCGGAATTCGGAAGGGTCCGCTTTCGCGGCTGGCGCCGATCAGAACGTTTCCGGCTCTTTCCCTTTCTTCGCCAGAGCCTGTCTTTCTTCGACGGGCGTGCGCGGGGGATTGCGAACCATGCGGCCTGACCGGCGCAATGGCGGCCAGGAGCCGCCGCCATGCCCGATGCCACGTCTGCCGAGACCACCGTTGAGCTGATCTGGCTCAAGGACCGCCTCCAGCGCTGGGTCCGCTTCGGCCGGCCTGCTGACGAAATCGTCCACGACCGTCGCCGCCGCGCCGCTAGCTTCGTCCCTGGCGCGGTCTTCGCCCTCGTCCATTGGGAAGCCGGCTACTACGGCACGACGCTCTCTCGCCTCTGGGTCCTTCGCGCCATCGAGCCGGGCGAGCCGTTTGACCGCGTTCCGTTCGTGAATCCCGGCGCCGAAGTCCTCCTCGACCTGAAGACCTGGGTGAAGGTTCGCGCCGGCCTGGAAGCTATCGACGCCATCGAGGCGCTGGGCATCAATCCCGAGCGCGTCTGTCCTGACCACTGGCGCCATGTCGGCGGCCGGATCGCCGTCGCCGAACCGCCATCGCCCTACACCCGCGCCCGCCATCGGGCCTGGCTGTCGCGCAAGCGCTTGGGCCTCGTTGACGAGGACGCGGCATGAAGGTCGAGACGAAGGTCTATCTGCCGGCCGATCTTGCCAAGGCGCTCGATCAACTGTCGATCCGCACCCGCCGACCCAAATCAGAGATCGTTCGCGCGGCCCTGGCTTCGTTCATGTCGCCAGACGGCGCCGAACGCACCGAAGCGGCGCTGCTGCGCCGCCTGGACCGGATGAACAAGCACATGGAGCGGCTGGAGCGCGAAGCCCAGGTCGGCAACGAAGCCTTGGCTATCTTCATCCGCACCTGGCTGGGCGCGACACCGGTCGTCTCGGCCGCCGACGAGCCGGCGACGCGGGCGCTTGGCCAGAAGCGCTATGGCAACTTTATCCAGGCCCTGAACCGGCGCCTCAGCAGCGGCGCCTCGCTCACCGACCAAGCGTTCGAACCAGGCGGGCTTGGGCTCGATGGCGACGAGCCCGCCGGGCGCTAGATGCCGAGGCCTCGGCTACGTCCGAGCTGCCAGGAGATGTTACCGCCCATCTCAACCGTGCCGGCGATGTCCTGGCCCCGATAGCGCTCCATCACGGGCCGCCACGGCACGAGCGCGAAGTCCATGTGGCCTTCAATGACCGCGAACTTGCCGGACGCCATCTGCACGCTATCCACCAGTTTGCCGCGCACACTCTCGCCGGGCTCGGGCATTCGGAACGGCAAGCCCCTGTCCTTGGCCATGGCTTCGCCGCGCCAGTTTATCTCCTGACGCTCCAGCGTCGCCAGCAAGTCTGGCTTGGCGCGCCAATCGCCATTGGCGCCGCGCGTGGCGTGGCCTTGTTGGACCAGCGCCTCCCGCCGTCGATCGAGCGCGCGCTCGACCTCAGCGCCAAAGCCCTGCGGTGCGGCCTCTAGCCGTTCACCTCCAGCGAGCCGACGATCGAGCCAGGTCGCGCCATCGCTCCGGATCTGGCTCTCCAGGTCGAAGGCCGACAACAGGCGCACCTGGGAGCGGCGGCCCTGCTCGAAGGCCTCGGCGCGGGCCGCGAAGTCCTTGGGAATGCTCCAGGCATCCTCGCTCCAGCGTTCCACCAAACCGGCCCGGCGTATCGCCTCCAGTCTGCGAACATGCGCCTTGACGAGATCGTCGGCGCTGGCGCCGGGCGGGAGCTTCATCTCGCCACTGAGCAGCCGCTGTCGATGATCGCTGGGGCGATAGACGCCATCCTCGGAAAGGCTGGCAATGGTTCTGTCCGCTGGTCGGCTGGCGGGTTTGGCGCCGGTCTCGACGACAGCGCCGATGCGGATATCGGCGGCGGTGTCGCCATCGACCTCGACGTGCCGGACTCGGCCGTCGATCCCATCGACCACCAAGCCGACCCGATCGCCCAACTCGTCGGTCAGGCGCTTATCGATCACCCGCCCGGCCTTGGGCGTTGAGGGATCGTTGGCCGGGTCGATGACGAAGGCCTCGGGGTTGGCCTCGCGCCCGCGCCGGCTGACCGCTCGGCTCATGGCGCGGATGATGTCGCCGCGCTCGCCAAGGCCGCGCAAGGTCGACTCCAGATCCTCCGAGAGCCGCCAGACGCCGGGAGAGACCTGCTCGGCGAGGTTCATGCGCTCCAGGGTTCTGAGCCGGCCTTGGCGCAAGGTCGCCTCGTGATCGGCGCGAACCTGGCCGGCGTCTGGTCGCATGTCGACGGTGCGCGCCGCGGTCATGTCGGCGACGAGGCCGCAGTCGATGTGCGTGAAGCGCTCGGCGGTGATCTCGGCCTCGCGCTTGCGGGCGACCTCCTGCTCGGTCTGCAAGCCTAGCTCCAGGGTCGCCAGTTCCTGGGCGCGATGGCGAAGGCCGTGGGTCAGGTAGTCCTGGGCGATGATCAGGTCTTTGCCCAACTCGTCCTTGCCTCTGACCACGACATGGCTGTGCGGATGGCCGGTGTTGAAATGAACGACCGCCACCCAATCGAGTTTGGTCCCGAGGTCGCGTTCCATCTGGCCCATGAGGTCGCGCGTGAAGGCGCGCATGTCGGAAAGGTCGGCGCCGTCCTCGGGCGCGACGATGAACCGGAACTGGCGGCGGTCGCCGGCGCCGCGCGCGGTGAAGGCCGCGCCGTCAACGCCTTCGCCATCGCGATCGTAGAGGCCGGCGGGCTGACCATCACGGGTGACGCCATCGCGCACGAGGTAGCGCAAATGCGCGCCGGCCGCCTGGCTCCCAAGCTTCAAGGCCGCCATGCGGGTCTTGATGACGACGCGGCGAAAGCGGGCGCCACCGCCGCGAAACTTCATCGCGTTGGCGGCGTCTTGGCCTCGGCCGATCCGCGAGCACCGGCCGGGTGAGCCTGAGCGTCTGGTCGGGCTTCGGCCACTCGATCGCGACGCCGTCCGTGCCGGATTGGCGACGAGGCGCGAGAGGCGCTGTCCACGACCTAACGCTTGCCGTCCGTCGCTGCGGATGCGGCCAGGCCGGATCTCGAAATCCAAGAGGTGGTCGTCCATGGCGCCAGCTTGCGCTCATGGCCTCCAGCGGCAAGCGTGGCTGGGAGTAGGGGCGCCTATGGCGCAGAAAAAGAAAGACTCCAGCCTCGCGGCGAGACCACTCCCGCTGCTGATGGTCTTGGAAATTCCAGTGTGCAGACAACCGCGTGAGGGTCCGTTGGCCCCGGACGCTTCAATCTTGCCGTTGACCGTTGAGACACAAAATTCGGAGCGTTGCGGCTTACTCCAGGGCGCAGCCTGATGATCGTCTCTCAAAACAGTCGCGTCAGTGCGTTCTGGTGTATTGAGAACAATGTCACCGTGATTGCGACCCCACGGGCTCACGCCCTCCAAAGAAGCTTGTCTATGACCGAATACACTCACGGCGGCGGTGGTCGAGACGAAGACGCGGCGCAGTTCTTAGACGATCCGTTGGTCTCCGAGGCCTTGGGCGCACTACTTGACGAATTTGCGCGGGAAACCGATCGCGGCGCGATCCTAGTGGCCGCAGACATAGTGTCGTCTCATCTAGCGCTTACGATCAGTGAGTTGGCTCCGTTCTCAGCTAAACGAACTAAATCTCTTCTGGGCTATCCAGGCCTACTTGCGAGCTTTTCCGCACGTCTCGACATGGCCTATATGGCCGGCTTCATTAGCAAGAATGTCTATGATTCCGCCGACGCGCTAAGGAAGCTTCGAAACGCGGCTGCTCACTCGCAGCGGGCTTTTAAGCTTGCCGATCATCGTCCCCGACTTTGGGAAATCGCGGACCTGGGTCCCAACATTCCAGCGACAGTTAATCGTTTTGCCGCTGAGGCATTGCTGAAGTCCTATGTAGACAGCCTGATGGCTAGCGGTCCTGAATTGGAAGCGCAGATCGGGAAAAACCCTTTCTCTACACCGGCCGAAGCGATCGCACTCTTGCGTGAGAGGCCAGAATTTATTGATCAGTTGCAAGACAGATTACCGCGCCATGAACTGGCTCTCGCGGTGTGGTTGCTCCTTGGGCTCATGTCTCACAAGCGAAAGCGGCACCCGGCTTCGAAGGAGCAAGGATAGCGCCTTAAATGGTGCTTGCGGCAGTTGCTGCTAAAACTTCGGCGCCGTTACGCGCGGACATAGGCCTTAGTCGGGCGGCGGAGGGAGCAGAGCCGCCTGGCGCGCTCGGCCTGGCCAGCCGCCAGGCCGTTGGGCCCGTTGTCCCGACGTGCAGCCATGGCCGCCAGGTTCGCGGTCGTGTAGCCTCGAATATCGCTTCTCAGCGTTGCCTTACGCGCTAACTTCAAGCTCGAGCTTTGAGGGCGCGGACATGTTTTGGTTGTGGCTCTGTATGGGCGTACTGGTAGGTGCCGTTGGCGGTTTCTTGATCGCTGCCACGACCCTTGGCAAGATTGTGCAAGAGACAACCGAACAGAGCGCCCGGCGATCGGCGGCCGACCAAGATTTGTTAATGCGGACCTTCCGCCGGGAACTTGGTAACTGGCTCTTCAAGACCAATCCAGACCGATACATTGCGCTTTACGCCCGGGCTCGCGCTATCGAGGCTGATATATTGTCGGCTGATGCGACCACCAGACACGCATTGTTGAAGCGTATAGCCGCCGATACGCCGTTTATTTCGGATTTCGATTTCGTCGGGTCGAGAGAGCACGTCTTGTATTCGGACGCGCTTGGAACAGTTGGGCATGACGAGGTCGAGGAGAATTACCTCAACATCATTCGCTGGCAATCTTTGCAGATCGCCGGCGATCCGGCTTGGAAATACGTCGCCAAACCGACAAGTGATTCCGATGCTGAGCACGCAATCACCTATGCAAAGCGACTCAAAGATACCCGTTTCAAAAAGCGGCTTAATGAAACAATGCGGCTCTATTGGTTTGCGCGTAATACAGAGAAATCTCTCGACTTGAACAATGACTTTTTCTCTGTGCGCTACGTCCACCACTTCGCCGAGAACCGCTACGGGATCCACCTAAAGGATACCAACGAGTTCGGCCTCTTCTCGGTCTTCGACGACGGTGAACGCAGATTTGAGAGCTACTACCGATCCTCGCCCGACTTTAGCGAGGAAATTGTGCTCGACGCCACAGTTCAGGAATAGCGCAGCCATGCCTTCCATCAAACTCAACGTCCTGTCAGCTAAACTGACTTCTACCTTTGGCGTGGGTTACGGCGTCGCAGGCGACGGCAAATGGGCTTTGGTGTTTAGCGTAAAGCCCGCCTTTCCAGATCAGCTTGAACTCGGGACGGGCGAGGAAATTGGGAAGCTGGGGCCGTCCGGCGAGTTCGATATGAGACTCACATTTCGGAATACGGAGCCCGAGTTGGTAGAGTGGGCTACCGAACGCACAAAGGGTGTCAAGGACACCTTCAGGAGCGACGAAGACATCGTTTGCGGCACGATGAGCTACCACGCCGAATGGAGCAGCAAGGACGGATTGGAGAGCACTCCAGCTTCGATCGTATTCGATCTCTACACCCCGTCCGAAGTGATGGCTTCGCTGGTGCGTTTCGCTGAAAGCGGCCGCTTCGTAAAGCAGATTTCTATCGAAGTGCGTGGCTTGGAATACGGCTGGGCGCCCGACGGAAGTGTCAAGAAATGGGCGGATAATACCGACCAAAAGATGTTGCCTGTCGTGAACGTGAGCTACGAGCTTCCATTGCTTGAAATCCCGGAACCTGACTACGACGATGACGAGACTAAAGCGAGGCGTGCGCCACAGACATCGGTAGGTGCCGACCTTGCGCCGTTGTTGCGAGAGTCGATGAAGCTGCAGCGTTGGGCTTTGTATGCGCTCGCGATTATCGCGGGTGCGGTCGCACTGAAAGGCTGGCGATAGATAGCCGACCTGTGGACAGATACTTAGAACCGTCTAGCTTAACGGTGCCTTTGGGGGGGAAGATTTGGAAGCTGCTTCGCTCGCCTGGACCATCGTTGGCGTGTTCGCGACAGTCATAATCGCGCTCATTAGCGCGCTTCTTTATCTCCAGAACCAGTTCGCTCAACGTAATGAACGCAAATGGGACCGAGCAATCAAGCTCGCAGCCATAATCGGTGACGCCGCGTCTCCCGATGTAGTCAAAGCAGTGGCTCGCTTGGGCCTCGAAGATGTAGGGATCGAGCTGAAGGAGCGTGAGGCGGAGAAGTCTCCGTCGCCCTTCCGCGTGATCGTAGACGCCTTTGAGCCGCTCCCCAGTCGCGAGAATGTTGACGCAATCAGCAAGGCCGCTTCTGCTGGAGTCGCCAACGATGGCGCCGGCAAGCTCGATCCGGACATAGCGTTTGCCATGCGAGTGATGGAAAGGGCCGCTAAGATATCGTTGAGGCTCTTTACGGCGCCGCGATTTGCCAGCAGCGCGCGGCCGGAGGACGACGGACGCATTCGCATCTTTCTGCTGCTGCTATTTTATCTTGCTTGTTTCCTGGGTATAGCCGTCGGTGCTTTTCGGGCGGCAATTGGATAAACAAAGGCGCGATCACCCAGCCGTCTGTAGATCGGAATCGTTGGTATTGTCGGTCTCGGTTGATACCCGACGCAAGTGCGCGAGGCGGAGGCCCTAGACCGATACACAAACCGTTTGTCGGTTTAGGGAAAAATGCGACCCCTCACCCGGCCCTTCGGGCCACCCTCTCCCGCAAGGGGAGAGGGGAGGGCTACCCCTTCCGGAAAAACCCGAAAATCCGCTCCGCCAGGGCCTGGCTGACGCCCTCGACCTTGACCAGGTCTTCGACGCTGGCGCGGCTGACGCCCTTGGCCGAGCCGAAGGCGTGGAGCAGGGCCTTCTTGCGGCCCGGGCCGACGCCTTCGATCTCGTCGAGCGGGTTCTTCTTCAGGTCCATCGAGCGGCGCGTGCGATGGGCGCCGATGGCGAAGCGGTGGGCCTCGTCGCGCAGGCGCTGCAGGTAGTAGAGCACCGGCGACTTGGGCTCGAGCATGAACGGCGGCTGGCCGGGCAGGAAGAAGCGCTCCAGGCCCGCGTCGCGGTCGGGGCCCTTGGCGACGCCGACCACGGCGATGTCGTCGACGCCGAGGTCGGCCATGATCTCCAGGGCCGCGTCCAGCTGGCCCTGGCCGCCGTCGACCAGCACGAGGTCGGGGCGATTGGCGTCGTCGCCCTCCTCCTCTTCCTTGACCAGGCGGGCGAAGCGGCGCTTCAGCACCTCCTTCATCATGCCGTAGTCGTCGCCGGGCGTGAGGTCGGCGCCGCGGATGTTGAACTTGCGGTACTGGCCCTTCATGAAGCCTTCCGGGCCGGCCACGATCATGCCGCCCACGGCGTTCGTGCCCTGGATGTGGCTGTTGTCATAGACTTCGATCCGCTCGGGCGGGGCGTCCAGCTTGAAGGCCTCGGCGACGCCGGCCAAGAGCTTGGTCTGGGCCGAGCCCTCGGCCATCTTGCGGCCCAGCGCCTCGCGCGCGTTGGTCAGGGCGTGGGCGACGAGGTCGGCCTTCTCGCCGCGCTTGGGCACGCTGATCTCGACCTTGCGGCCGCTCTTCAGGGCGAAGGCCTCGGAGAGCAGCTCGCTCTCGGCCGGCGGGACGTTGGCCAGGATCAGGCGCGGGATCGGCTTGTCGTCGTAGAACTGACCCAGGAACGCGGTGAGGATCCGCTGCTCCTCGGTGGTGGTCTCGTCCTCGCTCTCATCGGCGTTGCCGGTCACGCGCGGGAAGTAGGCGCGGTTGCCCCAGTTCTGGCCGGCGCGGAAGAAGAACACCTGCACGCAGGCCTGGCCGCCCTCGACGTGCAGGGCGACGACGTCGGCCTCCTCGACCGTCTCGGGATTGATCTGGGTCTCCTGGGCGACGGCCGAGAGGGCGCGGATGCGGTCGCGCAGGCGGGCGGCGCGCTCGAACTCCAGGTCCTCGGCCGCGTCCTCCATCGCCTTGGCCATCTGCGCCATCACCGCGCGGGACTTGCCGCGCAGGAACGCCTCGGCCTGGTCGACCAGGGCCTGGTAGTCGTCCTTGCCGATCAGGCCGGTGCAGGGGGCGGCGCAGCGCTTGATCTGGTGCAACATGCAGGGCCGGTCGCGCGTCTCGTAGACGCTGTCGCTGCACGAGCGCAGCAGGAAGGCCTTCTGCAGGGTGTTGAGCGTGCGGTTCACCGCCCAGGCGCTGGCGAACGGCCCGAAATAGTCGCCCTTGATCGTGTGGGCGCCGCGATGCTTCCGCAGCTGCGGCGCGTCGTGGTCGCGGCGGATCACGATCTCGGGGAAGCTCTTGTCGTCGCGCAGCAGCACGTTGAAGCGCGGCTTCAACGACTTGATCAGATTGATCTCGAGCAGCAGGGCGTCGGCTTCGGTGCGGGTGGTGACGAACTCCATGGCCCGCGTCGCGTCGACCATGTGGGCGATGCGGTTGGTGTGGAAGCGGCCCTGGGCGTACTGGACGACGCGCTTCTTCAGGCTCTTGGCCTTGCCGACGTACAGCACCTCGTCGGCCTCGCCGATCATGCGGTAGACGCCGGGCGCGTCGGGCAGGCGCGTGACCTCGTCCTTGATCAGGGCGGCGCCGGTCAGGCGAGGGGTGGGGGTGTCGGTCGTTGCGTCGGTCACGGCCGGAGATATAGGCGAGTCCGGCGGGTTCAGCGACGTTCGAGGCTGTGTCTGATGCGCGCGATGACGACGACATCGCCGCGCACCTGATACTGGATCACGTACTGGTTCGAATGGAACGAGATGTAGAGCTCGCGATAGCGGCCGTCGCGGCTGACGGTCGCGCGTTCTGGAAAATCCATCAGCCCTTCGATGGCGTCGACAAGCTCCAGGCCGAGGCCGCGCGCATAGGGCGACCCCCGCTCGATAAGCCAAGCTTCAAGCCTGTTGATATCGTTATTCGCCAGTTCGGTGAAAACGATCCGGCGCACGCGTCAGCGAGATTGGCCGAAGTTTCGCAGGCGCGCTCGCACCTGTTCCCAGGGAACGCCGCCCGTGCGCTCGGCCTCGTCGCAGATCCGCTCGATATAGTCGGAATAGGCTTTGGAATTCTGGTCGAGGTCGTCTTCGGGCGAGCGGGGCGGCAAACGGCCGTCCCATCGGGTTTCCCTCTCCGCGAGGCCTGGCGGGTCGACGTCTCGCCGCAGGACATCCTGGGCATAGGCCTCCACGCTCAGCCCCGCCGCCTCGGCGCGAATCCGCAGGCGCTCGGCGAGCGCCGCGTCGAGGGTCAGGATCAGTTCGCCGTCGGCCATGCGGTCATGATCCGCCCGGGCGCGGAGGGCGTCAATCACGCGGGGAAGGTGGCGGTGACGGTGTAGGTTCCAGGACCATCGTGGACGGCCACCACGTCTATCGCGCCTCGCGCCCGCTGGATAGCGATGTACCCGCTGAGTTCGGCTTCTGGAACGCCCGTGCGGGTTTCCTGCCGGACCTCGCTCACTGTCGTACTGGATTTGGCCATTCTCGGCTCCTCTAGCTGAAGGATGCGTCCCTTGTTTTTACGCAGGCGGCCACGATCGCGCGCTGCTGAGCCGCTTCCGGCGTACCGTCATTGATGATCCGGTCGAGGTCGTCGATCGTCGCGGTCGCGCCGTTCTGGACGGGGACGCAGGCCAGCAGGATCGTCTCATGATCCTTATTGATGACCCCGTTCGGCGCCCAATAGCCGAACAGGCTCTTGTGCCCGGAGTCGGTGGCGTATTTCACCGTCGTGGCATTGACGATCCGCTGCTGGGCCGCGGCGTTCTTGACCCCGGCGTCTTTGGAAATCTGATTCAGCGCCCCGTTCAGCGTTCCGGCGGTATAATAGTCCTGCAGGTCCGCCAGGGCGGCGGTAAGCGGATAGGCGGCGTTCGATTGGGCTAGGCCCTCGGTGATCTTGGCCAGCACGGTCTTGCGCGAGGCGTCCATCTGGGTGACCACGGCCGGCAAGGTCTTGCTGTAGAACAGCTCCTTGTCGACCGTCGAGCGCACGCCCAGGGCGGCGCTGGCATAGGTGGTCAGGTGGGTCTTGGTCGTGGCGCTCTTGGCCAGGGTGGCCGCGCCGGTCAGGCCAGCCGACACCAGATCCGCGCCGATGGCGAAGGTCTTTTGTTGACCGGTCAGTCCACGGACGAAGTCGTCATAGTTCACATCGATCGCATAGAGGCGAGCACGAACGATTTGATCGCGCTTGGCCGTCAGACGCTGATCGCGCGAGCCGCTCTGCGCCTCCGCGGCGATAGAGGCGTAGGCGTTGACAGCCGCCGGCTGGATATCGTCGCGGACTAGCGAAAGCGCTTCCTCCCGGCTTTCCAGCGGTCGCGGATAACCCTCCAGCGACTGGCAGCCGCACAAGCCGACCGTTATTAGCGAAAGAAGAAGGGTGGCGGCGCGCATCCTGGTCCCCCCGGAGCATGGATCTAGGCGCACACAATACGCGAATTTATTATATATACAATCATAAGTATTTTTTCGCGCTCTTTGCCCTTCGGACCCGCCGGCGCTATGACGCGCCCCATGACCCCGCGCAGCCTTTTCGTCACCCCGCTCTATGAAGCCAGCCTGGCCGGCGAGAAGGGCTTCGAGGATTTCATCGACGCGCTGCACGACGCCTGCGTCGCCATCGCCGAGGAGGACGAGGCCGGTCAGGCCTGGGCCTATAACAAGGGCTATCTGGGCTATACCTCCTACGCCTCGCTGAACGATCTGCCCCAGCGCGACAGCCTGTTCGCCGACCTGAAGAAGAAGCTCGACCGCCACGCCGCCGCCTTCGCGCGCGACCTGTGTTTCGACCTGGCGGGCGGCAAGCTGGTCATGGACAGCTTCTGGATCAACATCCTGGAGCCGGGCGGCCAGCACACCGGCCACATCCACCCGCACAGCGTCATTTCCGGCACGGTCTATGTGACCATCCCGCCGGGCGCCTCGGCCATCAAGTTCGAGGACCCGCGCCTGCCGATGATGATGGCCGCGCCGACGCGAAAGACCGACGCGCCCGAGACCTTGCAGCCGTTCGTCTATGTCCGACCCACGCCCGGCGCGATCCTGATGTGGGAGAGCTGGCTGCGCCACGAGGTGACGCCCAACCAGGCCGACGAACAGCGGATCAGCGTCAGCTTCAACTACGCTTGGCGGTAGAGCCTGTCTGGTTTAGATGGAACCATCTAAACCAGATAAACAGGCTCTAACTCATAGACTTAGAGCGCGTTCGAGCGGTTTAACCGCTCACACTTAAACCTAACGCGCTCTAGGAGCGGCTTCGCGCTGGATATCGCGCTTGGACACTTTGTCCAGGACGCCCGCGCGGATGAATTTGCTAGAACTCCAGGCGAGACGGAAAACAAAGATCATCGTTTTCCGGCGCTTTCCTGGAGCAGCGCTTTGAATTCGGTAGACTGGTTTCCGCTCGTTTTCTTCCCACTGAAGATTCTCGTTCTGGGAGTCGGGATGTTCTTCTCCATAAAATGGCATCATGACCAGGCGAAGAAAGAGAAGCAGGACAAGGACCAGTCGAGCTGATCGCGGCGCGTTTCGCGCGATCCTAGCCTGACCTCCGTTCCGCTTACGCCGCCTAACCGAGCCGAGGCCCCTTCAGCCTCGCCTCTCCGGTAGCGCTTTACGCTAGGGGAGTGTTATCGACCGCCGAGGGATCATCGCCCATCGGTCGATCCGCGGAGGCCAAGTGAGCAAGACGGGCACATCGTTTCTGGTGAACTTCGCCGTGGCGGCGGGGCTGCTGTATGTGTTCCGCGGCGTGCTGTGGCCGTTCGCCCTGGCGCTGGTCCTGGCCATCCTGATCACGTCGCTGAGCGACCGGGTGGTGCGGGTGCTGCCCAACGCTCGGCGCTGGATGGTGTTCGTCATCACCGCCGTGATCGTCGGCGGCATCATCGTCGCCAGCATCGCCCTGATGATCGAGGGCGCCTCGCGCATCGTCGACGAGATGCCGGCCATGCTGGCCCGCATCAATCAGCTGCTGGCCCTGATTCATCCGCCCGGCGGCGGGACCCTGAGCCTCGAGGCCCTGTCGCAGAAGGTCGAGCTGGGACCGCTGGCCGACCAACTCCTGACCAGCGTCCAGGACGCGTCGGCGGGTTTCGGCCTGACCCTGATCTTCCTGTTCTTCCTGCTGATCTCGCGGCCGATGATCGAAAAGCGCGTCGAGCGGATCGTCGCCGCGCGCGGCGGCCGGGGCCTGGCCACCGTGCTGGAGCGCAGCTTCGCCGGTGTCGAGAGCTACATGTACGTCCAGACGATGACCGGGCTGATGATCGCCGTGGGCTCGGCCGTGGCGATGTTCGCGGTCGGCCTGGACAACGCGCTGTTCTGGAGCCTGGTGATCTTCCTGTTCTCCTACTTCCCGGTGCTGGGGGTGATGGTCGGCAGCCTGGGGCCGACCCTGTTCGCGCTGTTGCAGTTTCCCAGCCTGACGCCGGCCATCATGGTCTTCGTCGGCATCCACATCGTCTCGTCGATCGTCGGCAATCTGGTTCTGCCCAAGATGCAGGCCGACAGTCAGAACATCGATCCGGCCGCCAGCCTGATCGCGGTGGGCATGTGGACGGTGCTGTGGGGCGTGCCCGGCGCGTTCCTGGCCATCCCGCTGACCCTGGCCCTGATGTACGGCCTGGCCCAGTACGACGACCTGCGCTGGGTGGCGGTGCTGATCTCGCACGACGGCGACCCGACGCCGATGGAGGCGGCCGAGTAGGCCTCGCCCGTCTTCTCGATCCCAAAGCTCTTGCCTCTCCTTGACGCGGGTCAAGGCGCGTCCACGCGCTTGGGCCAAGGTCGGGGCCTCGGTCATCCGTGGTAAGGAGAGTAGGCCATGAAGCATTATTTCATCGGCGGCGGGATCGGCGCCTTGGCCGGCGCGGCGTTCCTGATCCGCGACGCGAACGTCGACGGCGCCGACATCACCCTCTTCGAGAAGCATCCGACCGTGTTCGGCGGCGCACTGGACGGATCGCGGCTGCCCGACGGGTCATACTCGCTGCGTGGCGGGCGGATGCTGACCACCGACCACTACGAATGCACCTGGGACCTGCTGTCGACCATTCCCAGCAACGACGATCCCGACAAGACGGTGCTGGAGCAGACGGTGGCGTTCAACAAGCGCAACGTCTCCCACTCGCAAGCGCGGCTGGTCGATCGCAATCTGCACAAGGTCGATGTCAGCCACATGGGCTTTTCGGCCCATGACCGGCTGGAGCTGGTCCAGCTGATGGGCGCGTCCGAGGAGAGCCTGGGCGACAGCCCGATCACCGACTGGCTGTCGCCCCCGTTCTTCGAGACCAATTTCTGGCTGATGTGGCAGACGACCTTCGCCTTCCAGCCCTGGCACAGCGCCGTGGAGTTGAAGCGGTATCTGCACCGGTTCCTCAACGAGTTCCCGCGCATCGACACCCTGGGCGGGGTCAAGCGCACCGTCTACAACCAGTATGACGCCATCGTCGCGCCGCTGGAGCGCTGGCTGCGCGAACGGGGCGTCCGGTTCGTCGGCGACACGGTCGTGACCGACATGGACATCGTCACCGAGCATGGCGAGCACCGCGTCACGGGTCTGACCCTGCTTCAGGACGGCCGCCGCGAGGTCCTGTCGCTGGGCGAGCGGGACCAGGTCTTCTTCCAGAACGGCTCGATGACCGACGCCACGAGCCTCGGGACCATGGACGCGCCGCCGCCGCGCCTGACCAAGGCCGACAGCCAGGGCTGGGCCCTGTGGGAGAAGATCGCCGAGGGCCGCCCCGAGTTCGGCAATCCCGCCGCCTTCAACACGGCGATCCAGCGCAGCCTGTGGGAGTCGTTCACCGTCACCTGCCGCAACCCGCGCTTCTTCGACGCCATGCAGGCCTTCACCGGCAACCGCGCCGGGACGGGCGGGCTGGTGACGTTCAAGGACTCGCGCTGGCTGATGTCGGTGGTCCTGTACCACCAGCCTCACTTCCTGGATCAGCCCGAGGGCTGGTCGGTGTTCTGGGGCTACGCCCTGCATCCCGACCGCGTCGGCGACTTCGTGGCCAAGCCGATGAGCGAGTGCGGCGGGCGCGAGATCCTGGAGGAGCTGTGCGGCCATCTGGGCCTGGGCGCGGAGGTGTTCGAGGACGCCACCTGCGTGCCGTGCCGGCTGCCCTACATCACCTCGATGTTCATGCCGCGCAAGAAGGGCGATCGGCCGGTTCCCGTGCCGGTCAATTCCAAGAACCTGGCCTTCATCAGCCAGTTCGTCGAGGTCGCCGACGACGTGGTGTTCACCGTCGAATATTCGGTGCGCGCCGCCCAGACGGCGGTCTACCAGCTGATGGGCGTCGATCGGCCCATTCCGGCGGTGACCCGCCACGACCACGCGCCGTCGGTGCTGCTGCACACGATCGGCAAGGCGATCGCCTGACCGGCCTGTCCCGTCAGTCGTGGTCGATCGAGACGAAGCCGTGCGCCCGCGCCAGGCTCGTCTCGCCGGCCGCGATCCGGGCCGACGGGTTGGGCCGGGGCTCGGCCACCTTGTGCAGGGTGTTGCGGTCGACGTGGCGGAACGGCGCCGCGCGGCCGCGCACCTGCAGCATCGTGGTCGAGACATAGGACCAGCCGCCGTCGGCCTCGAAGGTGACGTCCAGCTGGTAGGAGTCGGTGCGGAACGCCCATTCCAGGAAGTCGCTGGAGCACAGGCCATAGCCCGGTCCGCCCCGGTCCGCGCGGACGGAAAGGCCCGAGCCGTCGGCCAGCGCCTCGCCCTTGGCCAGGGCCGTCTGGCCGCGCGGAATGGCCAGGGTCTGCAGGATCATCCCGGTCGCCGGCTCGTACAGCCAATAGCCGACCTGGTCGTGGAAGGTGACATCCTCGTCCGAGGCGACGATGTGGATGTGATAGCGCAGGCCGTACAGCAGCTGCGGGCCGTTGGCCTGGGGGTCGATCGGCTGGAGCTCGATGCGCTCCAGGAATTCGCGGCGCTCGGGCCCCTCGGCCTTGGGATTGAGATCGACGCCCTTCTTGCCTTCCCAGGCGCCGGCCAGGCGGCGCAGCGGGCCCAGATTGTCCAGGGTGTTGGGATCGACGTCTTCCGGCTCGGTGAAGATGTCGTCGTAGTCGAAGGTGATCATCGGACGGTCCGCCAAGGTCAAGCTCGGCCTTGCCTCTACGAGACGCCGGGCCGCGTCAAGCGGCGCCGTCAAGCGGGCCTTGTCAGGCCGTCGCCGGGGCGGGGTCGGGAGCCAGCGAGGCCCGCCAGCCCTTCTCCAGCGTCCAGGCGGCGATGGCCAGCCACAGCAGGCCCAGGAAGGCGTGGCCGCGCTGCCAGTAGCCGACGTCGTGGCCGGTGCGGACGTTCCACACCCCGGTCAGCAGGGCGAAGACCAGCAGCAGGCCGAAGAACCAGCCCAGCGAGAAGTTGGCCAGCCGCCGATAGCCTGGCTTGCCCCACAGGGCCCAGGCGGCGAACAGCGGCGCGAACTGGATGCCCAGGCCCACGCCGCAGGCGCGATGCATCGGGTCGGGCCAGTGGAACACCCCGGCGAAGAAGGCGCCCAGACCCGTCAGGGCCACGAACAGGCCCGCGAAGGCCGACACCACCCGCCGGCCGCCGGCCTCTTCCAGCGCGTGGGCGAAGCCGGCGCCGGCCAGCAGTCCGGCGAGGCCCGCCAGCATCATGCCGTAGTTGAAGACCTCGGGCAGGGGCGCCTTGGGGCCGCCCAGCTCGCTGATGAACTGCGCGCCGGCGTCGAAGCCGGGGAACAGCCGCTGGGCCACCACCACGTCGGCCACCATGATGGCCGGCGCGATCACGCCGATCTTCAGGAAAGCGCCGGTGCCGCGCACAGCGTGAGACCCTGGTTGGAACGAGAGCCCGAAAATCGCTCCTCGCGGGGAAGCGGTCAATGTTCCCGCGCCCGATTTTCGCGCCGAAAAATTTCGGGCTCCGGGGCAATTTCACCATCTTCGCACGCGAGGGCTTAACCCAACATCGACGATAACCGCGTGGAAGCCGCAAGGAGGCCCCCATGCAGGCCCTTAGCATCGCCGCCGCCGGAATGTCGGCCGCCGCCAGTCGTCTCTACGCCAGCGCCCAGCGCGTCGCCGCCACGGACGCGGCGACCGAGAAGCAGAAGGACGACGACTACGTGAAGGAGCGGACCGAGCAGATCGGCGCGGTCCAGGACTTCAAGGCCAACGCGGTGGTCGCCAAGACCGCCGACCAGATGGCCGGCGCCCTGCTGGACATCAAGGCGTAGAGCCTCGCGCGTCAAAACGGAATCGTTTTGACGCGATAACGAGGCTCTAAATCAAATACTTAGAGCGTGACACGCGCCGAAACCGGTTCCCACTTTCGGCGTCACGCTCTTGGCCTTCCTCCCCCCTTTTTGGGCCTGCCCAACGCTTCGGTGCGTCACCCGGAGCGCGCGCGAGCCCACGCCAGACGCCGAAGACGCCCCCGAGTTGTCGGCGTCTGGCCGCCGCCTCCCGCCGCGCCCCCCGTGTCGCGGGAGGCGGCCCCCTCTTTCGCGCCGCTCAGTCCGGCGTCAGCACCATCTTCAGCGCGCCCGCCTCGCGGGATTCGAACAGGCGATAGGCCTCCGCGCCCTGGCTGAGCGGCAGGCGGTGGCTGACATATTTCTCGGGCTTCAGCCGGCCCGAGCGGACCAGCGGGAACAGGGCCGGCAGCTCCTCGGGCACCGAGCAGGTCCCGACCCGGAAGGTCAGGCCCGCCGCGAAGGCGCGCTCCAGCGGGAAGGGAAAGCGCCGGGCCTGCTGCACCCCGATCACCGACACCACGCCGCGCGGCCGCGCGAGGCGCAGGGCCGCGTCGACCGTGGCCTCGCCGCCCACCGCCTCGATCACGCAGTCCAGGCCCCGGCCCTTGGTGTCCTCGCGGATGCGGTCCTTGGCCTCGTCGGGCGACAGGGCGATGGCGCCGGCCTCTCGCGCCAGGGCCCGGCGGGCGGGCAGGGGGTCTATGGCGTAGACGACGTGCGCGCCCATCACATAGGCGCTCTCGACCGCCATCAGGCCGATGGGGCCAAGGCCGATCACCGCCACGCTGGCGCCGGGCCGCACCTCGGCGTTGCGCGCCCCGAACCAGGCGGTGGCCAGGGCGTCGGTCATCATCAGCGCCTGCTCCATCGAGACGCCTTCCGGCACCGGCACGGCGTTCATGTCGGCGGCCGGCACCCGCACCGCCTCGGCCTGCGAGCCCTGCAGCCGCGCCGACAGGCCATAGCAGCCGGCCTGGCCGTACTCGCACGTATTGACCACGCCCGAGAGGCACGAGCGGCAGCGCCCGCACCCCACCGCCGCCGGCAGCATGACCTTGTCGCCGACCTTCAGCCGCTGGACGCCGCGCCCGACCTCGACCACCTCGCCCACCGCCTCGTGGCCGACGCAGAACCCCAGGTCCTCGGAGAAGCCATGGCCGTGATAGATGTGCAGGTCCGAGCCGCAGATCGAGCAGGCGGTGACCTTGACGATCGCGTCGCGATCCGACTGGGGCGTCGGGTCGTTCATGCTCTCGTACCGGACGTCGCGGGCGCCGTGGTAGCGCAGGGCTTTCATGGCTCTTCTCCGATCAGAGGGACAGGCCGCCGTCGACCACCAGGGTGTGGCCGGTGACGTAGGACGCCAGGGGCGAGGCCAGGAACAGCGCCGCCCCCGCCATGTCGGCGGGCGTTCCCATCCGGCGCTGGGGGATGGCGGCCAGCGCTCCGGCCAGGCGCTCGGGGCTCTGGGTGGTGACCTTGGTCAGCTTGGTCTCGACCAGGCCCGGCGCCAGGCCGTTGACCCGCACCCCCTCGGGCGCCCAGGCCTGGCCCAGGGTCTTGGTCAGGCTGATCGCCCCGGCCTTGGAGGCGGCGTAGGCCGGATTGCCGATATTGGCCTTCAGGCCCGAGATCGAGCTGACGATGATCACGCTGCCCTGGCTCGCCGTCAGGGCCGGCTTGAAGCGGCGGGCGCAGGCCATCAGGCTGTCGAGGTTGACGGCCATGACCCGGTCCCAGCCGGCCCGCTCGAACTCGCCGCGCTTGTAGACGACCGTCCCCTGGCAGAGGACCAGGACGTCCAGGGTCTCGAACGGCGCGGGCGCGGCCTCGACGGCGTCGGGATCGCCGACGTCGACGCAGGCGTAGGAAAGGCCCGAGAGGTCGGAGCCCTCGGCCGGGTCGTAGTCGGCCGCGCTGGCCCGCGTGCCCCAGACGGCGACCTCGGCGCCCCGCGCCTTGAAGGCGTGCGCGATCCCGTTGCCGATCCCGCTGGACCCGCCCACGACCAGCACACGCCTGCCGGTGAAGTCGGTATCGTCGATCATCCTGGCGTCCTCCGTTTTCGAAGGATAGCGCCGGGTGACGTAGGGGCGGTCAAAACATCAAATCCCTCTCTCAAGAGAGAGGGAGGGGCCCATCGCGCAGCGATGGGAGGGTGAGAGGTTTCACCGCAAGTCGGAAAATACCGAGTCCTGGCGTTGAATGCGCCCAGAGGTTGTGTTCGTGCTTCGGGCCATGAACAAGACCGCCACCGCCCGCCATCTGCGCCAAAGGCAGACCTTGGCCGAGAAGGTTGTCTGGAATCTCGTTCGAAACCGCCGCCTGGGTGGTTTCAAGTTTCTGCGTCAGGTCCCGATAGACCGCTACTTCGCGGACTTCGTGTGCGAGGCCGCCAAGGTGATCGTGGAGCTGGACGGCCCGGTCCATGAGGGACGCGAGGACCATGACGCCCGGCGCACCGCGACCTTGGAGCTGTTCGGCTATCTCGTGCTGCGGTTTCGAAATGAGCGCGTCCTAGCCGACCCTGGCGGAACGGCGGACGACATCCTCGCGGTGCTTCGGTCGGGGAGGGTGTAACCTCTCACCCTCCCGCCGCTTCGCGGCGGGCCCCTCCCTCTCTCGAAGAGAGAGGGATTTCAAAGGCCTACTTCGCCTGGTCCATCAGCCCGGCGAAGCGCTCGAACAGGTACAGGCTGTCCGTCGGGCCGGGCGAGGCTTCGGGGTGGTGCTGGACGCTGAACACCGGCTTGTCGGCCAGGGCGATGCCGGCGTTGGTGCCGTCGAACAGCGAGACGTGGGTTTCCTGGACCGGGGCGGGCAGGGACGCGGAGTCCACGGTGAAGCCGTGGTTCATAGAGACGATCTCGACCTTGCCGGTGGTCAGGTCCTTGACCGGGTGGTTGGCGCCGTGGTGGCCCTGTTCCATCTTCACGGTCTTGGCGCCCAGGGCCAGGGCCAGCATCTGGTGGCCCAGGCAGATGCCGAACAGCGGCTTGCCGCTGGCGACCAGCTTCTGGATTTCCGGCACGGCGTACTGGCCCGTCGCGGCGGGGTCGCCGGGGCCGTTGGACAGCATCACGCCGTCGGGATTTCGGGCCAAGATGTCCTCGGCCGAGGTCGAGGCCGGCACCACCGTGGCGCGGGCGCCGACATGGGCCAGGGCGCGCAGGATGTTGCGCTTGACGCCGTAGTCGACGACCACGACCTCGTACTTGGGCTTGTCCAGCTTGGCGTAGCCTTCCGGCCACGACCACAGGCCCTCGTCCCAGGTGAAGGTCTGGGTGGTCGAGGCGTCCTTGGCCAGGTCCAGGCCTTCGAGGCCGGCCCAGGCCTTGGCCTTGGCGACCAGCGCCTCGAGGTCGAACTTGCCGTCGGGCGCGTGGGCGATGACGCCGTGCGGCATCCCCGTCTCGCGGATCTTGCGGGTCAGGGCGCGGGTGTCGACGCCGGCCAGGCCGATGACGCCGCGCGTCTTCATCCAGGCGTCGAAGTCGCCATTGGCGCGCCAGTTGGCCTGCTGGGTCGGGACATCGCGGAACAGGGCGCCGCGGGCGGCGGTCTCGGCCACGCCCGTGATCTGTTCCAGGTCTTCGGCGTTCGTGCCGACATTGCCGATGTGCGGGAAGGTGAAGGCCACGATCTGGGCCATGTAGGACGGGTCGGTCAGGATCTCCTGATAGCCGGTCATGGCGGTGTTGAAGCACACCTCGCCGACCGCGTCGCCGACCGCGCCGCAGCCGACGCCTTGCAGGATCGTTCCGTCCGCCAGGGCCAGGACGCCGGTAACGCCGGGGAGAAGGTCTTGGGACATTCTGTTGAGCGCTCCTGAACGCGGTGGCCCGGAATTGGGCGGGGTCATTTTCGCAAAAAGGCGGGCCGGGTGTAACCCCGCCCAGCCCCGGCGCGCCGGGGCGTCTTCCTTGCAAGAAAGCGGACGGGTTTTTGGCCCGTCCGCCGCGCAAACGGCGCGGTGTGTAGGGGGTATGGGGGAGGGGGTCAACCCCGCCTGATCACGCGATTTTCGCTTGGCTCCACATTCCCGTGATCGACGAACGTCCGCCCTCGCGCGAAGGCCCTAAAAGCCCTTATGATGTAAGGCTTTCGAGGCATCGAAGCGCGACGATCACGGGAGGACGGCCCATGCTCGAATTGCGTCCCAACTGCGAATGCTGCGACGCGGACCTGCCGCCGGCCAGTCCCGCGGCCCGAATCTGCACCTTCGAACACACCTTCTGCGCCGATTGCGCCGACCTGCGCTTTGGCGAGACCTGTCCGGACTGCGGCGGCGGGCTGGTGGCGCGGCCGATCCGCCCGGACGCGCAGCTGCACCGCTATCCGGCCTCGCTGCGGCGGGTGCATAGGGGCCACCGGTACGCCCCGCCGCCGAAGCCCGCGCCGGAGCCGGCCCGCTGGGCCTAGAGCCTGTCCGCTTCAAATGGACCTATTTGAAGTGGGTAAAAAGTCTATGGACTCAGATATTTAGAGTGCGTTCGGGCGGCTTGGCCGCTCATGCCTAAACCTAACGCGCTCGGCCCGAAAAATGGCCAGGACAGTCGATCCCGCGCGCGTCCGAGCCCCGCCATGTGGCCTGACGATTCCGCTGATGTCGATCCGCAACACCTGGGAAAATCAGACGCGAACGCCGCGCCGCGATTCTCGCGCCTCAACGGGCAAGCGGCGCTGTTCGCGCGATAATCATTCGTGAAAACAAAGACCTATTGGCCGTCCGGCGGATGTGTCACGCCTGAAAGATAAGGTCAGACCAATATGTCAGGCCTGTTGACGCGCGGGCCATTTTGAGAAAAGGGTATTTGGTAGCGCTACCAAATCGATCGGCGCCAAGAAGCAAAACGGTTCGTCGCCAGGCGGACCTCCATTAGGGGATCACAATGCAAAAGCAGGCTTTGGTCTTGCGTCTGCGCGCCGCGTTGCTGGGCGCCACGATGCTGTCGGGGCTGGTCGCCGCCGAGGCTCACGCCCAAACCGCGCCCGCCGCCTCCAACGGCGACGCCGTCGAGGAAGTCATCGTCACCGGCTACCGCAAGAGCCTGGCGCAATCGACGGTCGCCAAGCGCGAGGCGACCAGCTTCGCCGACTCGATCTTCGCCGAGGACATCGGCAAGTTCCCCGACTCCAACATCGCCGAGTCCTTCAACCGCATCCCCGGCATCACCATCACCCGCGACATCACGGGCGAGGGCACGAACGTCGCCATCCGCGGCCTGGGCAGCAACTTCACCAACGTGACGCTGAACGGCGCCTCGATCGCCGTGGCCTCGTCGGGCGCGACCGACGCGCAGGGCACCGACCGCTCGGTCGACCTGTCGTTCTTCCCGACCGACCTCTTCACCAAGCTGACCGTCAACAAGAGCTACTCGGCCGACCTGCTGGAAGGCGGCGCGGCGGGCAATATCGACATGCGCTCGGCGCGTCCGTTCGACCGTCCCGGCCAGCACATCACCTACAGCCTGCAAGGGGTGAAGCCCAGCGGCGCCGACCTGGGCGGCAAGGGTTCGCTGATCCTCAGCAAGACCTGGGACACCTTCGGCGTGCTGTTCGGGGTTTCGGGCCAGCGCCTGCACACCGACACCCGCGGCTATGAGACCATCGGCTTCACCAACCCGAACCTGTCGGCCGCCCAGTGCGGGGCGACCAGCGGCTGCAATCCCACGGGCGGCGGCAACTGGACGATCCCGTCCACCGTGCCGGTCGGCGCGGGCGCTGGCCTGGTGGCCGGTACGACGATCGACCAGGCCTTCCTTCTGTCGAAGAACCCCGGCGCGACGATCCAGCAGATCGACAACGGCCTGCTGCCGCGCCTGGGCCGTCCCTCGGCCGAGTTCGGCACGCGCGATCGGATCAATCTGGTCGGCAGCGTCGAATGGCGTCCGACCGAGAACCTGAGCTTCTATCTCGACGGGATGTACGGCTACAAGAACAACGATCTTCAGCGCGAGGACATGGCCTGGATCGTCCGCAACGGCGCGGCGATCCCGCTGAACACCAAGTACGACAAGACCGACTGCTCGGCCGGCTGCACGGTCACGCAAGGCACCTACGCCAACTCGCAGTTCTTCCTGGAATACCGTCCCTATCTCGAAAAGACCGAGCTGTGGGGCGTCAATCCGGGCGGCGAATGGCGCATCAATGACAAGCTGAAGGTCGAGGGCCAGGTCAACTACGCCAAGAGCACCTTCCACCGCGAAAGCCCGACCTTCGGTCCGGTCACCGCGCTGGGGCAGGGGACGACGGTCGACTACACCTACAATCCGACCGGCATCCCGACGATCAAGAGCAGCGTCGACCTCAACAACCCCGCCAATTTCGTGTGGACCGGCGGCCGGTTGAACATGCAGGACGAGAAGCGCTGGTACGAGACCAAGGGCGCGCGCGGTTCGGTCACCTGGGGCGACGAGAAGCTGAACCTGAAGTTCGGCGGCAACTATGACGACGTCTCGCGCACCATCCGCGGCTATGACAACAGCCAGGCCTGGCAGAACGCGACCTGCGGCGACAATCCGAACATCTACCTGCCGGCCCCCAACGGCCAGCCGCCCTGCCAGGGCCTGAACCAGCCGGGCGCCGCGCCGGCCGGCTACCCGACCTATCCGGGCTATGGCACGGGCTACACGGCCGGCCAGACCACGCCGCTGACCTATGGCGGCTCGCTGATCCCGACCGCCAACCTGGCCAGCTTCCTGAAGCCCGGCCCGGCCGGCTTCGTCACGGTCGACTGGGACGCGGTCAAGAAGGCCACCAATTACGACAAGTTCCACGACAACACGCCCGAAACCGGCGGTTCCAACACCGGCGCCAGCGGCGGCTATATCAACGAGAAGAACGCCGCGGCCTATACCGAGGTGAACGGCGTCACCCAGGTGCTGGACAACGACCTGCGCTTCAATGTCGGCGTCCGCTATGTCCACACCAAGCAGACGATCGGCGGCCGGGTCTCGGTGGCCGACCCGCGCAACACGCCGGCCAGCGGTCAGCTGCCGGACGGCGCGCGTTATCCGAACCTCGTCAACTTCGTCTATGTCGAGAACACCTATTCGAAGTGGCTGCCGGCCGCGAACATCGCCTATGACGTCAGCGAGCACGCCGTGGCCCGCGCGGCGGTGTCGGAGACCATGACCCGTCCCGACCCGGCCGCCCAGCTGCCGGGCGTCAGCTTCAGCGCCCCGTCGGCCGACCAGGCCACGATCGGCAACTCGGCCCTGAAGCCGTATTTCTCGAAGAACATCGACCTGGGCTTCGAGTTCTATACCGGCCAGGAAGGCGTGATCGCGGTCAACGCGTTCCGCAAGTCGATCACCGGCTTCACGACCAACAACGTCGTGACCCAGCCGTTCTCGTATCTGGCCCAGTACGGCATCACCTACGACACGCTGAACGACACCCAGAAGACGGCGATCAATTCGCGCGGCGGCCCGACCGGCGCTCAGGTGCAGATCCAGTCGCAGATCAACGTGCCCAACAAGCTGACGATCAACGGCCTGGAATTCCAGTGGGTGCAGCCGCTGGACTTCCTGACCCGCCGCTTCGGCGTCGAGGGCCTGGGCGTCAACGCCAACGCCACGATCGTCGACCAGACCAGCGACGGTCCGGCCATCGCCTATGGCGTGGCCAAGTACACCTACAACCTGACCGGATACTACGAGCACCACGGCGTCAGCCTGCGCCTGACCCAGACCTTCCGTCAGGGCTCGCAGTCCAGCGGCGCCAACCAGAACGGCATCGGCTCGGCGGCGCTGTTCACCGACGACTACAAGCAGGTCGACTTCTCCTCCAGCTTCGACCTGGAGAAGCTGTTCGGCCTGCGGAACCTGCCGCAGGTGACGTTCAACGCCATCAACCTGACCAACGCGGCGCAGCGCTCGTACTTCCAGTACAGCAACGCCACGTTCACCTACTACAAGCCCGGCCGCGAGTTCCTGCTGGGCGTGCGGGCGACGTTCTAAACCCTCCGCCCGCCGGTCCGCGCGCCTGGACCGGCGGGCGAGCCTCCCGGCTTTTGCGCGCGGACGGTTCTCCTCCCAGCCGCGCGAATGTCTCGGCGCGCTCCTTCTCGGAGCGCGCCGTTTTTTCGTTTTGCGAGGGAGCGTGGACAATCTGTCGCAACCGGCGGCGGCGGCTTCGGCGCTCAGGGCGGGCGGGGCGTTAAGGATTTCACGCTTAAGCTCCCAGGCGTGCAAGGAGCACTCCCCATGACCTCAGCCGCCGACCCGAAGATCGCCCTTTCCCTCCCGACCCGCGACGCGTTCCGTCTGGGCGAGACCCTGCTGCACATGGCGCTGTCGGCCGCTATTCCCGTGAGCGCGATCCTGTTCGTGGTCCTGACGCTCTGAAGGCGGACGGGCCTTAAATCTCGCCGCGGCCGCGCAGGCGGGCGATCCTGGGCAGGGCGTCGTCGGCCTCGCCGACCGCCTGATCCAGATGGACCAGAAGCCGCGCCGCGCCGAACACGACGAACCACGCCACGGCCAGAAGCCGCAGCACGTCGCCGTGGGCCGGAAACCGCGAGCCCAGGCCCAGCAGCCCGACGAAGCCGCCGAGGCCTAGAACCATCAGCGCGACCAGCAAACGGCTATGGCGGCGAGGTGGGCGCATGGCGGCGGCTCCGGCTTTGACGAGACGGCCCCCCATATCCCTTCCGCCCGTAAGCGCGCCGTGTGGAAGCGGTCGTTCCGTATAAAGACGGCGTAAGGGGCGCGAGGCATAAGGATGTCCTTATGTCCCATCCGGTGATAGGCTCGCGCCCATGACCACGATCACCACCGTCGGCGTCGACGCCGACGACACGCTCTGGCACTGCGAGAGCAAGTTCCGCCTCTCCCACGCCCGCTTCGTGGACCTGCTGTCCGACCACGGCGAGGCCGAGAAGATCGAGGCCCAGCTGGTCGCCGTCGAGAAGCGCAACCTGCGGGTCTATGGCTACGGGGCCAAGGGCTTCACCCTGTCGATGATCGAGACGGCGCTGGAGGTTACCGACGGGGCCGTCGACACCCGCGTGATCCGCGAGATCCTGGCCGTCGGCCGCGAGATGCTGACCGAACCGATCGAGCCGCTGCCGGGCGTCGAGACGGCGCTGGCCGCGCTGTCGGAGCGCTATCGCCTGGTCCTCGTCACCAAGGGCGACCTGCTGCACCAGGAGCAGAAACTGGCCTCGTCGGGCCTGGGCGACTATTTCGTGGCCGTCGAGATCGTGTCCGAGAAGGACGCCGACACCTATCGCCGGGTCTTCGATCGCCACGGCACGGGGGCGGGCCAGGCGGTGATGGCCGGCAACTCGATGAGGTCCGACATCCTGCCGGCCCTCGAAGCCGGCTGCTGGGGCGCGCTGATCCCATACCCGCTGGTCTGGTCCCACGAAGCGGCCGAGGCCCCGGTCGGCCACGCGCGCTATGTCGAGCTGGGCGGCATCAGCGAGCTGCCGGCTTGGGTGGATGGAATATCGGGCTGAAGCGCCCCCTCCGTCTCGCCGCGTATCCGCGCCGATCCACCTCCCCCGCGAGCGGGGGAGGATGAACCGTCTCCTCCTCACCCGTGAAACGGGGGAGGTGTCGCGATGCTAAGCATCGTGACGGAGGGGGCGCTCAGTGCTTCCCCCACGTCGCCAGCCGATCCCGCGCGGGGCGCTCGAACAGCACCAGCGACGCATAGGCGATCGGGAACAGCAGGATCACCCACAGCAGGCACCACAGCCGCATGGCGTCGCCGGTCAGGCCCCAGGCGCCGAAGCCCACCCAGTTCAGCGCGATCTTCAGCGCCAGAGGGTGCAGCAGATAGAGGCTGAAGGACAGCTGCGCCCAGGGCGCCAGGGCCTGGCTGACCCCGCCCTGAACCCCGCGCGCGTCGGCCGCGACCCCGGCCAGGCCCACCGCGTAGACCAGAAACAGCAGGGCCGTGCGCGGGACGTGGAACGCGCCGGCGACCGCGAAGACCGCCAGCAGCCCCCACATCGCGACGCGGGCCAGCGGCAGCCGCGCCAGCGCGCCCCTGACCTGGAACGCCCACATGCCCAACAGGAAGCCCGGAACCGCGCGGGCGACGCCGAAGTCGTAGGTCCACTGCGAGAAGGTCTCGCCGGTCCGCGAGATCCACAGCAGCAGGACGAGGCTTCCAAACGCCGCGCCGGCGGTGATCCAGGGACCTCTGGCGGTGATCACGAACAGCAGGGGCAGGGCGACATACAGGCCCATCTCGGCGCTGATCGCCCAGCTGACGAAGTTCCAGGTCTGGGCCTTGCAGGTCCCCCAGGCGTGGATGAACAGGATATTCTGGGGGATGCAGGTCACGTCATAGCGCGACGGGTCGCGCTCGTTGATCACGCCCGTCCAGCCCAGCGCCGCGATGACCACGAACGCCAGCAGGGTCGCCCAGTGCAGCGGCCCCAGCCGCGCGACCCGCTTCTGGAGAAAGTCGCGATACCGGCGCCAGCAGGTCAGCCGCCCGGCATAGATCGCGGCCATCACATAGCCCGAGATCAGGAAGAACAGGTCGACGATCAGCGAGTAGGCCTTGATCGCGTCGTCGGCGACCCGCCAGCGCCCGTCCAGGTCGATGAAGCGGTTGAAGTGAAACACCACGATCATCACCGCCCCGACGATGCGCAGGGCGTCGAGATGCAGCATCTGGTCGGAGTCGGGCTTGAGCGGCGGGAACTTCGGCATGGCGGAGTGGTGGCATGGGACGGCGCGGGCGTCACCTCTCCTCCCCCTCTTGGGGGAGGGGGACCGCCGAAGGCGGTGGAGAGGGCTTGCGCAGGCGCTACGCGACGTGGCGCTGGACCCCTCCGTCTCGCTGCGTATCCGCATCGATCCACCTCCCCTAGCAGGGAGGAGGGGAGCCCGCGCGGCGTCGGGGCTACCTAAATCGCCACCCGCTTGGCGATCGTGTCGCGCCGCGCCTTGGTTTCCTGTTTCGCCCGTTGCACGGCCTCGGTCTCGGTCGCGTGCAGCAGGTGGTCGATGACCCGTTCCAGGTGGTCGCGCATGGCCAGACGGGCGGCGGCGGGATCTCGGGCCTTCAGCGCCTCGACCACGCGGCGGTGCTCGGCGATGCGGGGCTCGAGGCCCAGGCCCCGCGCGCGGGCCAGGATGTTCCGCGCCAGCGGCGAGCGGTTGCGCCAGTCCCACAGGTTCTCGATCGTGGCGATGATCGCGCCGTTGCCGGTGGCGCGGGCGATGGTCAGGTGGAACTCGCGGTCGGCGTCCTCGCCCCGGATCTCCTCCTCGTCGTGCATCTTGCGGAGCAGGTCCTCCAGCGCGGCGATCTGTTCGTCGCCGATCGAGGTGGCGGCCAGGGCGGCGGCCTCGCCCTCGAACAGGCGGCGGGCCTCGATCAGCTCGAAGGCCCCGATCTCGAAGTCGATCTCGGCGCTGGGGACGACGGGGCGAGCGGTGGCGGTGACATAGATGCCCAGGCCGTGGCGCGCCTCGATCATGCCCAGCATCTCCAGCGCGATCATCGCCTCGCGCAGGGTGGGGCGGGAGACGCCGAAGTGCTCGGCCAGCTCGCGCTCGGTCGGCAGGCGGTCGCCGATCGCGTACTGTCCGGACTCGATGGACTCGGCCACGGCGTCGGCGATCTTGCGGTAGAGCTTGACGGTGTCTGACATGGTCGGCGGAAAACTGAGACGCTGGCTTGGGTGGCGGTTGGCGACCTTTACCACGAGCCCCGCGCCGGCCGGTCTGTTTTCTCGCGGGTCTTGGCCAGGAGGTCAGACCGCGTCGCCGCTGGATCCCCTGAATTTCCAGCCCGGCAACGTCGATGTACCGGTACCATAAAGGTTGTCAACGACGTGGTCAGACCTCTAAGACTAGCCGTGACGACCTTCGGGACGACCGCGAAGCCGGCGCCGCCGAGGGTCCGCAAGTCAAGAAGCCGATCCTCCCGACCAAGGCCGGGACCCGGATCGAGGGCGGTGGTCCGGCGCGCTGGATCCCGTCCTCGCCCGGACGATCGGACATGAAGCGGGAGTGAAACGGATGCGTCTGCTGGCCCTGATCCTCGGCTTAGCGCTCGTCGTCGCCCCGGCCGCCCGGGCCGAGGACGGCTATGACCTGTGGCTGCGCTACAAGCCGGTCGAAGCCTCGGTCCGCGCGGCCTACGCCGCCCGCGCCGCCGCCATCGCGCCCACCCGCGACACCCCCACGATGAAGGTCGCCCGGGCCGAGCTGGAGCGCGGTCTCATCGGCCTGGTCGGCAAGCCCGCCAGCGCCGCCGCCGGCTCGCGCGACGGGGTGATCCTGCTGAAGACCGACGGCGCCGACGCCGCCCTGGGCGACGAAGGCTACCGAATCCGCACCCTGACCGTGAACGGCAGGACGACCACGGTGATCGCCGCCAACCGCGACGTCGGCGTGCTCTACGGCGTGTTCCGCTATCTCGCCCTGATCCAGACCCGCCAGGGCGTGGACAAGCTGGACATCGCGTCCGCCCCCAAGGTGAAGCTGCGGATGCTGAACCACTGGGACAATCTGAACCGCACGGTCGAGCGCGGCTATGCCGGCCAGTCGATCTTCGACTGGTGGCGGCTGCCCGGCCACGTCGACCCCCGCCTTGTCGACTACGCCCGCGCCAACGCCTCGATCGGGATCAACGGCGCGGTGCTGAACAACGTCAACGCCAAGGCCGACAGCCTGACCGCGCCCTATATCGCCAAGGCCGCCGCCGTGGCCGACACGCTGCGGCCCTACGGGATCAAGGTCTATCTGTCGGCCCGCTGGTCGGCGCCGATCGAGATCGGCGGGCTGAAGTCCGCCGACCCGCTGGACCCCGCCGTGCGCGCCTTCTGGAAGGCCAAGGCCGACGAGCTCTACAGGGCCATTCCCGACTTCGGCGGCTTCCTGGTGAAGGCCAATTCGGAGGGCCAGCCGGGACCGCAGGACTATGGCCGCACCCATGTCGACGGGGCCAACATGCTGGCCGACGCGGTCGGACCGCATGGCGGCGTCGTGATCTGGCGGGCCTTCGTCTATTCGCACCAGCAGCCCGACGACCGGGCCAAGCAGGGCTATTCGGAGTTCAAGCCGTTCGACGGCCAGTTCCGCGACAACGTGGTCATCCAGGTCAAGAACGGCGCCATCGATTTCCAGCCGCGCGAGCCGTTCCACCCGCTGTTCGGCGCCATGCCCAAGTCGAACCTCGGCATGGAGTTCCAGATCACCAAGGAATACCTCGGGTTCTCGACCCACCTCGTCTATCTGGGGCCGCTCTACGAGGAGACCCTGAAGTCGGACACCCTGGCCGAAGGCAAGGGCTCGACTGTGGCCAAGGTGGTCGACGGCCAGCTGGACGGGCGCAAGCTGACGGTGATGGCGGGCGTGGCCAATATCGGCAGCGACCGAAACTGGTCGGGCTCGCAGTTCGACCAGGCCAACTGGTACGTCTTCGGCCGTTTGGCCTGGGATCCGGAGGCCTCGTCGCGGGCGATCGCCGAGGACTGGACGCGGATGACCTTCGGCAACGATCCGCGCCTGGTGACGCCGGTGGTCGCGATGATGATGGGCTCGCGCGAGGCGGCGGTCGACTACATGACCCCGCTGGGCCTGCACCACCAGATGGGCCGCGACGGCCACTATGGCCCCGGTCCGTGGGTCAGCGGCGGTCCGCGCGCGGACTGGACCAGCGTCTACTACGCCAAGGCCGGGCCGGACGGCGTCGGCTTCGACCGCACCCCGACCGGCAGCAACGCCACGGCCCAGTACGCCCCGGCCGTCGGCGCCTGCTTCGCCGACCTCAAGTGCGTCGACGAGAAGAACCTGCTGTGGTTCCACCACCTGCCCTGGGACTATCGGCTGAAGTCCGGCGACACCCTGTGGGACGGGATGGTCAAGCGCTACTCGGCCGGCGTGGCCTATGTGGACGGCATGAACCGGACCTGGGCGACGCTGGCGCCCTATGTCGACGCTCGCCGCCACGCCGAGGTCGCCGACTATCTGAAGATCCAGCGCGACGAGGCCCAGTGGTGGCGCGACGCCTCGATCGCCTGGTTCCAGACCTTCTCCAAGCGCCCGCTGCCGCCCGGCGAAAAGCCGCCGGCCAAGTCGCTGGAATACTACGAGAGCCTCGTTTTCCCGTTCGCGCCGGGCCAGGGCGGCTAGGCGATGGGCCGGGCGCCGGCGCGCCGCTTACGGCCGGGCGACCGGGGAGGGCGGACGCCTCCCCGGCGCGATGCTCTATTTGGCCATCACGTTCATGACCGCCAGGGTCATGGCCTCGACGCCGGTGCGGATGCTGGGCTCGGGGACCGGCGCGAAATAGGGCGAGTGGTTGACCGGCAGGACCTTCCCCTCGGCCTTGGCCTTGGCGATCACCGCCGGATCGTAACCGCCGATGCTGAAATAGACGGACGGCACGCCGGCGATGATGAATTCCGAATAGTCCTCCGAGGCCGAGCCGGGCTGGGGCGTCAGGACGGCGCGCGACCCGAAGGCGGTCTTGAACACCGCCGCCGTGCGGTCGGTCAGGGCCTGGTCGTTGATCACCGCCTTGCCGCCAGGGGTGATGGTCAGGTCCGCCGGCGGAGCGCCGGCCATTTCGGTGACGCCTTTGACGGTGCGCTCGACCCCGGCCAGGATCTTGTCTCGGACGGCGGCGTCCTGGGTGCGGATCGTGCCGCGCACCTTGGCCTTGTCCGGAATGATGTTGCCCGCGCTGCCGGCCTGGATCGAGCCGACGGTGACGACGCCGAACGCGGCCGGGTCCTTCTCGCGGCTGATCACGCTCTGGACGTCCACGGTGAAGCGGGCCGCCATCATCACCGGGTCGATCGCGGCGGCCGGCATCGAGCCGTGCGCGCCGCGTCCGTTGAAGGTCACGTCCAGGGCGTCCGAGGTCGAGGTCAGGACGCCAGGCTTGTAATAGACCTCGCCGGCCGCGCCCGGGCCGACGTGCAGGGCGAAGCCGTAGTCGGGCTTGCCGAACCGGTCGATGAAGCCGTCCGCCAGCATGGCCTTGGCGCCGCTGACCGTCTCTTCCGAGGGCTGGGCCACGAAGACCAGCGTGCCCTTCCACTGGGCCTTGCGGGCGATCATCTGGCGGGCCGTCCCGATCCAGGCGGCCATGTGGATGTCGTGGCCGCACGAATGGTCGACGAAGACCTTCTCGCCGTTCCACATCGCCGTCGCCGTGCTGGCATAGGGCAGGCCGGTCTTTTCCTGCATCGGCAGGGCGTCCAGCTCGGTGCGGATCAGCACCTTGGGGCCGTCGCCGTTCTTCAGCACGGCCACGACGCCAGTCTTGCCGACGCCCTCGGTGACGGTGAAGCCCAGGGCCCGCATCTGGGCGGCCAGCTTCTTGGCCGTCTCCACCTCCTGGAAGCCCAGCTCCGGATGGCTGTGGATGTCCTTGTACAGCGCGTCGAGCGCCGGATAGTCATGGTCCAGCTGGGCGTCGATCGCCGTCTTGGTCGCCAGCACGTTCAGCGGCGCGGCGAGGGCCGAGCTGGCGAAGGCGGCCAGGGCCGCGGTGACGATGAGGGTCTTCTTCATGGGCCTTCCCCGAATTGCGCTGTCTTGCAAGGCTCGTTCCCGGACGGGAACAGCGTCTCTTCTCTACGACGCGCCAGCGGCGGACTTCCGCACCCCCTGGCGCACCCCCGGGCGCGCCTTTTCGCGCGTCGCGCGCGGCGGTCAGGCCGGCTTGTTCAGCAGCCGTCGCACCACGAACTCCAGCATCTCGACGGTCACCGGGCGGCCGGTGGCCTGGTTGTTCAGGGCCAGGCCGCTGATCACGTCGATGATCAGGTCGGGGTCGATGTCGGCGGCGATCTCGCCGCGCGCCATGGCTCGCTCGACGACCGAGCGGTTATAGGCCCGCCGGCGCGGGAAGTCGTGGCGGTGGCGGTCCACCAGTTCGGGCCGCACCCGGCTCTCGGCCATCAGGAAGCTCATGCACGGCCCCATGACCGGGTCGCCATAGAGCGACAGGATGGCCTGGCCCAGGATCACCAGGTCCTTCACCACGTCGCCGGTGTCGGGCAGCTCGGGAAAGTGGAACGCGTCGTCGAAGGCCTCGGCGACCGCCTCGATCGGCGTCGCCCAGCGGCGGTAGAAGGTGGCGCGCGGGGCGCCGGCCCGTTCGCAGATCCGCTCCAGGGTCAGGCCGGAAAAGCCGTGCTCGGCCAGGGTCTCCAGCGCCGCGCGCTTCATCCGCCGCTCGACCTCGGGATCGCGGGGGCGGCCGGGGCCGCGTTTGACGGGCGCTTGGGGATCGGCGGTCAAGGGTCTTCCTGGCGTTCCTCGGGCCGGAACCATAGTCGGATCGCGCCCCCGCCGTCACCTCGCGTCTCGACCAGCGTTCACAGGAGTTCGACATGATCGGCGTCATCCTGGCCGCGGCCCTCGCCGCCGCGCCCAACACCGCCCGCTTCAGCCAATTCGTCTACAGCGGCTCGGACCCCTCTGACGTCGTCAAGGCCGCGCCGGGGCAGTACCGCAATCCGATCCTGCAGGGCTTCCACCCCGATCCGTCGATCACCCGGGCGGGCAAGGACTATTACCTGGTCAACTCGACCTTCGCCTGGTTCCCCGGCCTGCCGATCTATCACTCGACCGACCTCGTCCACTGGACGCAGATCGGCAACGCGCTGGACCGACCGGGGATGCTGGACTTCAAGCGCCTGGGCCTGTCGCGCGCCGTGTTCGCCCCGGCGATCACCTATCACGACGGGCTGTTCTACATCCTCAACACCTGCGTCGACTGCGGCGGCAACTTCCTGATCACCGCCAAGGACCCCAAGGGGCCATGGTCCGACCCGGTGTGGCTGCCCGAGGTGGGCGGCATCGACAGCTCGATCTTCTTCGACGACGACGGCAAGGCCTGGATCGTCAACAATGACGAGCCGCCGGAAAAGGCCGAATATCCCGGCCACCGCGCCATCTGGATCCAAGAGTACGACCTCCAGGCCAGGAAGACGGTCGGCCCCCGCGCGGTGCTGCTGGACAAGGGCGTCAATCCGGCCGCCAAGCCGATCTGGCCCGAGGGGCCGCACATCCTCAAGAAGGACGGCTGGTACTATCTGATCGCCGCCGAGGGCGGCACGGCCGAGGGCCACAGCCAGGTCGTGCTGCGCGCCAAGGCGGTGACCGGGCCATACGTTCCGTATGCTGATAATCCGATCCTGACCCAGCGCGACCTGCCCAGGGACCGCCCCCTGCCGATCACCTCGGCCGGTCACGCCGACCTGGTCGACTCGCCCGACGGCCAGTGGTGGGCGACCTTCCTGGCCGTGCGGCCGTATGGCGACGACCTCTACAACACCGGCCGCGAGACCTTCCTGCTGCCGGTCGACTGGAAGGACGGCTGGCCGGTGATCCTGCCGAGGGGCCAGGCCATCCCCTACGTCCACGCCGCGCCGAAGCTGCCGGCGATGAAGGCGGCGCCGAACGCGGGCCCGTTCACGGCGGCCGAGACCTTCGTCGGGCCCGAGCTGCCGAAGGGCTGGATGACCATGCGCATCCCGACCGAACGCTGGTGGTCGGTGAAGGGCGGGGCGCTGACCGTGCGGGCCCGGGCGGCCAGGATCGGCGACCACGACCAGCCGTCGGTCTGGGCGCGGCGCCAGCAGCACATGAACGCCAGCGTCTCGACCACCGTGCGCTTCACGCCCCGCGCCGACGGCGATAAGGCCGGGCTGGTGGCCGTGCAGAACGACGACTTCTACTGGTTCGTCGGCCTGGTTCGCGACGGCGGCAAGACCTGGGCGCGGGTCGAGAAGCGGGCCGGCAAGGGCGATCCTGTCGATGGCGTCGTGGTGGCGCAAAAACCGGTTTCCCTCAAATCCGGCCAGCCTCTGGACCTGCGCATCCGCATCCGGGGCGGCAAGGCCGATTTCGCCTACGCCGCCGCGCCCGGCCGCTGGGAAACCCTGTCGGCCGACGCCGACGCCACGACCCTGTCGACCAAGGTCGCCGGCGGCTTCGTCGGGACCATGCTGGGCGTCTACGCGCACGGGGCGGAGCGGTAGGGGAAGGGGGAAGAGATGCTCCCCCCGCGTCGCGGGGGAGCTGTCACGAAGTGACTGAGGGGGCCCTCGCGGACAGTATCGGGCTGGCCCCCTCCGGCCCTCTGGGCCACCTCCCCCGCGTCGCGGGGGAGGAACTGTCGGTGCTTGGTCCAGGTCGGTTCCCTACGACCTCCCCAAATTTCGCCGCGAAGTTCCGCTCAAGGATCGCTACGGTGTCGCTCACTGACGCCGCTTCGAGCTCTGGAACCTCTACATGCGCTTTGCTCCCCTGGCCTTCGCCGCCGTTCTCGCCGCCGCCGGCGCGGCTCATGCCCAGCAGGTCTCGCCGCCGCCGCAGCTGAACGCCGCGCCGTCGCCCGCCGCCGTCGCCGGCAAGGCGTTCATGGAGAAGAACGCGACGGCCCCGGGCGTCGTGCGCCTGCCGTCGGGCCTGCAGTACAAGGTCGTGGCCAGCGGTCCCAAGGACGGCGTCTCGCCCAAGGTTGGCGACATCATCAAGGTGCACTACGAGGGCAAGCTGCTGGACGGCAAGGTGTTCGACAGCAGCTTCGAGCGGGGCAAGGCGGCGATCATGCCGCTGGACGGCCTGGTGCAGGCCTGGATGGAGGCCCTGCCCAAGATGAAGGTCGGCGACGAGTGGGTGCTCTATGTCCCGCCGGAGCTGGGCTACGGCGACCAGGACAACGGCCCGATTCCCGGCGGCAGCGTCATGGTCTTCCGCCTGAAGCTGCTGGGCGTGCTGCCGGTCGACTAGA